>CAJVYT010000314.1 GCA_913009765.1 uncultured candidate division Zixibacteria bacterium | reverse complement strand
TAAGATGGTGGCCAGCAGAAGCCGGCGTACGAGTTATATCAGTGTGATTTTTTTTTTTTTCAAGCAGAAGACGGCATACGAGATATATCAGTGTGACTGGAGTTCAGACGTGTGCTCTTCCGATCTTCACCGTAGAATGCATCATATTTTTTTGTACGGAAAAAACCTTCCATATTATCAAAAGCCAAATCACCTCCATAGCAGAAAGCATTGTAATAACCTTTTGTATGTAAAGTTTCCGACAAAGATGTAAAGGGATGTCTCGACTCATACCGTTTTAATATCGAACGACCGGGGATAGCAGGGTAGGAACATAATACTGCTCCCAGTCCAAAATTGGTACGAAAGCCGTTTGCATAAAAATTTTCAAACAATATTCCATGCTGTGTCAATGAATCAAAATAGGGTGTAAGGTTATTTTTGGCACCCAAAGCAGAGGTTCGCGAACCCGACCAGCTTTCCATAACTGTAATAATTATGTTAGGCTGAAAATCAAATTTTTTTGGTCTACTGAAACTTTGTGCCAATGAATTGTCGCTTGTAAATGTAGTACCGTTTTGTTGAAGCATAGTTTTTACTTTTGCAAGAGCAGAATCACGACTTACAAATGGAAATCTTTCTGACTCTTTTAAAAATGAAAGGCGGGGATCATGGTCAGTTTCAGTGAAATTTTTTATAAGGGTGTAGATTCCGTTGAGAGCCGATTGATTAAGAGTATGATTGTCAGAAAAGTATGCGATCCCCCAATCCATAGGTGCGAGTGCAACTCTTCCTCTGATTCCTGCTGTAAACAATATAAGAAAGCAGAATAGCCATATAACTCTGCTTGTTATTTTTGGTTTTATTTTGTCAATACACTTTTGAATAAGTTTGAAATGTGTGAAAATAAAAAGAGCAGAAACAACAAACCATATAGCAATATACTCCCAAAAGAAACGGTCAGCAAAAACATAATTATTACCAAGATTTCCATTGCCTGAATATTCATACGCCATGAAATTGAGACGAATGTTGAAATAGTCATAAAACCTAATGTCTGCAATCATTCCTAAAAAAATAATCGGAAATATAATATATGAATACAGAGAGATAAATATTTTCACTTTTCGATTGGTAAAATCAAACCATGGAAGAAGTAATAGAAAGGGTGTTAAAAGAGCTAAAATAATTATTTGATCAAATCTAAACCCGATAAGATAAGATATAAGTATATCAATAAAACTGACATTGTTATAAAATTGGTCATGAAAACTTACTTGAAAAAGAAATCTGAAAAATGCAAAAAACAGCATAAGAGCCAAGTAGAGCAGAAGTATATACTGAAACTGTGCCGGGAGTTTAATCTTTTGTAATAAGTAAAAGCCTTTCTTATTCATTAAGAGAATATGAAAGGCTTCATTAGACTTGTCAACTAATTACGGTTAATCTATATTTTCTACTTTGACAGCAGTACCATAGGCAAGCAGTTCAGCTGCTCCTTTCATAATGCCTGATGTAGAAAATCTGAGCATAATGATAGCATTGGCACCAAGTTCTTTAGCTTCAACAATCATTCTGTCAATTGCCTGTTCTCGGGATTCAGCAATTAACTTTGTATATTCAACAATTTCCCCACCAATAATAGTTCTAAAAACAGCACCAATATCACGACCTATATTTCTAGCACGAACAGTGTTGCCTCTAACAAGCCCTAATGTTTTTACAATCTTTTTCCCATGAATAATTTCACCGGTTGTTATTAACATTATTTATTTACCTCCTTGTAGCGGTCACGTTTGTATGCAAATAAACGTTCACGGCTAAAAGATACAAGTAAAATTATTACTCCCAATAAAAGAGTTGTGACAGCAATTTTTATAAAAATTGGGGTAGTCGGGTTCATGTAAAGTTCTGAAAGAAATTGAAAAACTCCATAAAAGAGCAATGCGATTGCTCCGACAGAAAAGAAAATCCATCCAAAGCCCCGTTCTAATTTTTTATATAACGACTGCCAATAATTCTCCCATACTTCATCAGGTAGGTCGGCGTAGGTCATTATACCGGTCATTTCTTTTAGTCTCAAAAACTCCTCCAATTCTGCACGCAGTTCGGTACTGTCGGCAAGATCTTTTTCAAAAGCAAGACGCTCCTCATCAGAGAGTTCACCGTCAACATATCCGGCTAACAGCTCCCGTTTATCTTTGCTCATAATAAGACCTCATAATCTTTGCCAGTTTTTTTCTGGCATAGTATAAACGTGACATCACTGTTCCTTTGGGTATATCAAGCATATCAGCGATTTCATCATAAGACATATTTCTAAAATGTTGTAAAGTTATTATTTCTCTATCTTCAAAATCTAACTGCAAAAGAGCAGTCCTGACATAGGCGGCTGTTTCTTTTTGTACCATAGTGTCTTCAGGGTTTGAGGAGTCAACTAACAGATAAGAAGCATCATCGACATCGACCATTTTGTTTTCACGTCTGCTTCGTTTGGCAAGCCATGTTTTGGAAAGATTTGAAATAATACGGTAGAACCAAGGCAGAAACGGCTGATTTGTATCATAGGTATTGGCAGAGCGGTAGACACGAAGAAATGCTTCCTGTGAAATATCATAGGCATCATCTTTATTACCTACAAGTCCTAAAGCAATTCGATAGGCAGTTTTTTTATGCTTGTTGACAAGTGTGCCAAGTGCTTTTTTATCGCCTGATTGAATTTCCATAATTAACGCTCTATCGTTACACATCTTTTCCAATTATTCCATGTTTTATATTATTACTTAGGATATTTTAATTTATTCAAAAGAATTTCAATTTTTTCTGTTTTTCAAGTATAAAACAATATTTATTGCAGATATGGTTAAATCAATAAAAAATAACAGTGAAAAAGCAGATATAACTAATAGTATTTTAAGAGCTTTACCAAATTGGTTTGGGATAGAGGAAGCAATTGTCGAATATGTTGAAAAAGTTCAAGATATGGCGTATTGGGCAGTATTTGAAGGTAATTCAGCAGTTGGATTTATAGCTGTAAAAGAACATTTTGAAAAGTCTGCTGAAATTTATGTTATGGGTGTTTTAAAAGAATATCATCGATGCGGACATGGGAAGCTCCTTGTTGAAGAATCAGAAAAATATCTAAAATCGAACAATTATGAATTTTATCAGGTCAAAACTTTGAGTGATTCACACGCTCACGAAGGGTATGCCAAGACCCGTCAATTTTATCTTTCTTGTGGATTTATTCCTCTTGAAGAGTTTAAAACTTTGTGGGGAAAAGCAAACCCGGCTTTACAGATGATAAAAAAAATTTAGATTGCTATTCCGGTAGGGCAATCATTCGTTTGAGTTCAGCATCTTTTCCGATAGGGTCTAAATTGACAACATTTATAACAGTTCGATTATCAGAACAGGTTGTCTTTTGGGCAGCAAAATGATTATCTGCCTCTCGGGCAATTTGATGCAGGTGAGTAATAACCAACATCTGATTATCAGATGAGAGTTTCTTGATTTTTTTTGCGACATCAACAGCAGTTTGTCCGCCGATACCTGCATCGACTTCATCAAAGACTAATAGTGCATGGGGGAGTTTTTTGTTTTTCTTCTCAGCAGACTTTAAGGCAAGCAGTAGTCGGGAAATCTCACCACCCGATGCTGTCTTGACCAGTGATTTAAGAGGTTCGCCTCTATTTGCAGAAAAGAGAATACGAGCAGTCTCAAGACCGTTTTCTGTCGGTTTGACTGTGTGGTTTTCAAGAGGTACACCGCTGGGGTCATCTTCATAGATAAATTCAATCTCAAAGCCGCAGTTTGCAATTGAAAGTTCGGCAAGCTCTTTTTGAACCAATTTTTCTAAATATTCAGATGCTTTTTTTCGTGTTTCAGAAAGAGAAATAGCTTCTTTGGAATATGCCAAGAAAAAAGAATTTGTTTCTTTTTCAAGTTTTTCAATGTAGCTGTCAATGTCAGTTGGGATTTTTGTGAGAGCGATATTTATATTTTCCAAAGCGGTTAATATAGATTCCTCCGAACCTCCGTATTTCTTTTTGAGAAGATACAACTCATCTAAACGTTTATTGATTTCTTCAATACGCATAGGGTCGTCAACAATTGATGAACCATAATTTTCAATAAATTGTTTTATGTCGCCAACACGATAGACAATATCGGTCAATTCTTCTACTTGCTTTGTCAAAGATGAATCAACTTCGTGCATTTTTTCAAGCTCTTTTAAGGCTGTTTGTAAAAGAGAGAGAGAAGATGTTTCATCGTTTTCAATAATTTCAGAAATAGTGTGAGCAGAATTCATCAGGGAACGGGATGAATCTAAAATCTTTTTTTCGGCAAGAATATTTTCGGTTTCACCAACTTGTATTTCTGCATCGAAAATTTCTTTTTGCTGAAAAAGTAAAAGTTCACGTTCGCTTTTATATGTATCTCTTTTGCTGATAGTCTTTTTTAGTTGGTCAGATGATTCTTTCCATAAATGGAACTTTGTTTTTACTGAATTTTTTAAGTCGGTAAGATTTGCAAAATTATCTAAGAAGTTAATATGGTTTTCTTCATGCATCAAAAGCTGATTGGCGTGTTGTCCTAAAATCTCCGCTATCGGGGCGGTAAGTTCACGCAGCTCTGACAAAGTAGAGGGGATATTTGAAATAAGTATTTTAGATTTTCCGGTAACAGGTATTTCTCTTTTGATAGAAATTTTTTTGTCTTTAATATACTCATCAAATTCTTTTTTATAAGTTGTCGGCATAGATGATATGTCAAAGAGAGCTTCTACTTTTCCGAATTTTTCGCCGTATCTGATAACATCACGATCGGTTCGTCCGCCAAGAATGAGAGAAATTGCCGTTACAATGACAGATTTGCCGGCTCCTGTTTCACCGGTTAGGACAGTGAGACCGTCTTGGAATGTGAGAGAAGCTTTGTCTATTAAAGCTATATTTTGGATTTCTAAAGTCTTAAGCATTTTTTGATAAACTTTTTATTTCGTCTAATATTTCATCAATTCGGTTTTGGTCGCCGTTTGCTTCTGCTTGTGGTAATTCTAATTTTAATTTTTGAATCTGTCTTTTCCTTTTATCTATTTTAAATTGAGCTACGAAATTAGAAACTTCATTGTCTATTTGGTCAGGTTCCCATTCCATACCGGCAACTTGGGTAATGAGCGAAACAAATTCCAAGTCAGTTGTGTTGTCAGTCATTTTGCTGGCATCTATTTTATTATCTGTTTTATACTGCTGTATTAATGCCGAGTATAAACGGGATAATTGTTTAGAGTCAAAATCATCAGCTGAGATAATTTCAAAAATAGATTCCATCGCACTTGGATTACTAAATAAAAG
>CAJVYT010000313.1 GCA_913009765.1 uncultured candidate division Zixibacteria bacterium | reverse complement strand
CAAAGTAAAGATTACTCTTGATATTTTATGCCTTTATCCATATCCCGACATCAAACAGATCCTGCCAGCAACTTCAGTTTTAGAGGAATAAAGGGATTCCTGAGAACTATTAAGGCAGAACGTTTAACAGGGATTTTCGCAAAGCTTTAACCGTCATATAAATATAAGCTTCAGCAACATTAACACTTGAATTTTGAAGAAAAAACTCATCACTTATGAATCTTCCTTATATTACATGATGATTGTAATGTCACATGGCCAATTCCCCTAATGATTAATAGTCATTTCATTGCATAACGCCTGCATCAGCCATGCAGAGGTTTATTAACATGGCAATAAATACTTCTAAAACCATAAAACAACCAAAACCCAAACACATACTTGTGGTCTGCTGTTATCTGATCCTTTTCTTAAACAATTATCTTTCTCGAAATTCGCGAACTATATCAACAATTTCTCTTGCTGAAAGATTAATATTGATGCCGGCAACATCCAGTGGAGACCGTTTTGATGACACTGGTTTTACTACAAATACAGAACCATCTTTTCTTTTGATCAGTACTTCCCCCTGAGTTCGTGCCTTTTCAAGGACAGATGATAACTTCTGACGTGCTTCTGAAAAAGTATATGTTGTCATATTTTTACCTCTCTAATTTTTACCCCAGCTTCTTTGGCAGCCTTTAACAATCCCTCATCAAGAGAGAGCAAAGCCGCATTATGTTTTAATGCACATCCAATAACATATGCATCATAAGCATAAATATTTAAATTACGAGAAAGCTCAAGAGCAATGCCCAACTCAATATCACTAAACCGTATAGGAATTTGATGATATGCTTCAAGAGCTGCAATTGCCAGTTTTATGCTAATTCTTTTACGCTTAAACATTGCTGAGAAAGCGTTTCCAATTTCCCAGTGAAGTGACGATGGAGCGATCAAATCAGCCCCCTTGGTCACCTTGATTAATTGCTTCTTATGCTTTTCGTTTGTTATTACTGCAATGATGATTGAAGTATCTACTATCAAGTTCATATTTATCACATATTGTACAATTGTACATTTAACATAACTTATATCACTTAAAATTGCAACATAAATCATCCTCTTAATTTTCCGGATAACGCCACACACATAAGCTGCGGGATAGCGTGAACTACTGATAAACAAATTATACCAGAAATAAGGTTTCAAGAAAAGATAAAATATGCCGATGCTATACCCCATCAGTCTTCGTGTGGTTGTTAGGCTATCTCAGTCTCATTTTTTGAAATGTGTAGACCCCTTCGTCTTTGCGCTGGAGCATAGAGCATATAGAAAATTGAATGCTTCTTGTCACGATTCAAGGGTAGACCCAGAGGTTCTTTTCCCGTCGCCTGGATTGACTTGATATGTGATTTTCTTTTTGTTACTTGTTACTCGTAGCAAGTCCAATTCCTGCTCCAATAAAAGTGCTGCCAATTATTTTATTAATATATTTCACAATTGTGGTTTTTGAAAAAATGGTCACTATCTTCTGTCCACCCATTGCGTATACCATGAAACAGCTGAATGCTATAATTGCTCCAGTTCCCATTAGTAAGCTAAATTGTGGGATGCAAGCAGCTTTAGGGTCAATAAATTGTGGAAAGATAGCAGTAAAAAAACTATTGCCTTTGGGTTCCCTGCAGTCACCAAAGCTGCCTGAAGGTACATCTTTCTGAGAGGCAGTTTAGGGTAAGAAGGGTTACTTGAATCTAATGATATAGTTACATCGGGGGAACGCCACATACTCACTCCCATAAAGATTAAATACACGGCGCCACTCCATTTTATGATGTAAAATATATCTCCATATGTTATCAAAATTGCGCCCAAGCCAGCGATGGAGATGGCCGCTTGAAGTAATGTAACTGATAAATTACCCAATGCTGATGCAACTGTTCTCTTTGCTCCATACTTCATGCCATGAGTTAGAGCCAGCAACATACTTGGGCCTGGCACAATCGAAGCAACAAAAATCGTTATGGAATATATCAAGATAAATTCGAAAGACATTTTATACCTCCCCTTTGTGGTAGCGCACCTGTCTTATTCATTACTACACATATCGTACTTTTCAGCGGGCGACGCTTTTATGCTCCGCTGGAGGGTATTGACCTAAGTTGTTGTTTTTTTAGCAGCCCTTATAAAGCCCTTGCTCCTCGCAGACTTGCGCACGACCGAAATTATCACTATAAATTCTTTCAAATTTCAGTTCAACGTCAGAAAAGAGAGAGTTGCTTTCGGCCTTCAAATAACGCACCGCCATTTTGCAATATTCAGGCTCAATATCAATGCCGATACTATTACGTCCATTTTTTAAGGCGGCAATCATTGTTGTGCCGGTTCCACAAAAAGGGTCTAAAACAGTGTCACCATAAAAGGAGAACATTCTGATAATGCGTGTTGCTATTTCTAATGGAAATGGTGCAGGATGATTTCTTGTTGAAGCTCCTGTTATATTCCAATTTTGTCTAAACCAATTATCGAAATCCTTCTTATCTATCTTGCTCAGTCGTCGTTGCTCCTCCGTTGGTTTTCTGTATCCACCAGGTTTTCTTTGCATTAGAATGAATTCAATATCATTTTTAATAATTGCATTTGGCTCATATGGTTTCCCGAGAAATTTTGAACCATTGGAAACCTCAAAATTTGCATTTGCAATTTTGTGCCAAATAATAGGGTTAAGGTTATCAAAGCCGATCTTCCGACAGATAACACAAATATCAGCGTGTAAAGGAAAAACTAAGTGACGACCAAATTTTCGCCGAGAAACACAAACATCTCCCACAATACAGACTAATCTACCACCAGGTACAAGTACCCGGAGAACTTCTCTCCATACTTTTTCTAATTCATCGAGAAATGATTCGTATTCATTTATATGCCCAAGTTGATCAGGATTCTCTTTGTAACGCTTTAAGTTCCAATATGGAGGTGATGTTAGAACTAAATGAACAGATTCATCTTCCAAAAAAGACAAATCTCTGGCATCTCCGTTAATTAATCTATGGTAAGTCTGATGATATTCGTTCTTCATATGAATGTCCCGACGTGTGACACAAGGGATTTGGCGAATATAGAAAAGGAAAGGTCTGTTGCCGGTTCTCTGAATTTGCCTAACTTCCCACTCTGATTATCAGACACGATAAAAGATGAGGACGTATAATGCCGTTCAAGGATCAGTTTACGACAAAACAGTTCGTATCTTTTCAGATAAGAAGCCCCTACAAACTCGGGGAACACTCTAAAATGAGGCTCTTTAACCCGTATTGGCCTATTTGATGCTTCACAATCTTCCAGCATAAAAAAATATCCGAGAAATGGCTATTGACCTTTGTTGAACGCGCCTTCTCTGAATGCAGTCCACAGGTCCAAAGCGCTACCCATTGCTTCTTCGGTTCTGTTGTTAAAATTGTTGCCAAAGGAAGGACCTACCTGGGATTTTGCTTCTATCGCGGCAATCAGGTAATTATCTTTCACAACTAATAAATCCCATTCTTTTGTAGGTCGAAAGAATCCTGGCAGTTCAAGGTGTCTTTTTTGAAAAATGTATTTCTCTTCCATCCCTGCTTTAATAATCAATTCTGTAAACAATTTGATGAAGCCATCCATTTGAGCACCGCCTGTTACGGCACTTCTTAACCCCGCATCATTAACACCTCTTTTTTTCTGCTTTTCCCTTTGGGCTTGGCGGGTTAACCAGTAGTGAGACACTGCCTTACTAACGTGTTGTTCTATGTTGTCTATAATATTTCCCATTTTCGGTTCCATTCCTGAATTATTAATCAGGCCAACGACCAGGCATAACCGGACGGCAATGAAGCGCAGTTGACTTGCCAGTCCGAGTTGATGTGGTTGTTATGCTCCCAATATCCATTTTGTTATTTTTTGCTTGATTCACTGTAGCCCCGATGATGAGATATTCCCCAGTTTTCCTAACAGGATTTCTCTTTCTATTACCGCAAGCCTGCCGGTACGAATAACACTTGAGGTCTTCAATCCTGAATCTCTAAAATCTTTATCCTCTGGACCAATAATTTCATCCGGTTCAATATGTTTTTGATGAAGACGACTTGAAATCATACAGATAAGCCAATCATCGTATTCACCAGGAACTTTTCTTATTACCAAGGCAGGCCTAAGCTTCCCCTCTTCCAAGTTCGTTTGTGGAAAACGAAATAATACAATCTGCCCTTCTTCTATCATGAAAACGTTTCCTTTAAATCATTTAAGGTATAAAGAGGCTCCTCATCCTTCATATCTCGCATTGCCGATTCAAGAGAAAATCTGCTCCACCCTCTGTTTTCCTCTTCTTTAATTTTCTTTTCTAAAAAATCTACAAAATCAAGAACCTCTGTCTGCTTTTCTTCAGGTAATGATCTAACTTTCTCAATTATTCTATCTGCTACTCCCATATTGCCTCCACATTAAAAGTGTTTTATATATTTTAGCATAACGATAAAGCTAATCT
Organism: uncultured candidate division Zixibacteria bacterium; assembly: GCA_913009765.1. The sequence continues at coordinate 841 of CAJVYT010000313.1, read as the reverse complement.
GCCGCCATAGAGCAAGCCCAAGGGGCGCAGCGGAATGGCGGTCAGGTTGAGCGACTTGATAATTAAGGCCTCCTTAAGCATACCACATTGGGGTATGATGTTTTAAGCCAAAATACATTTCAAAAGGAGGCCGTATATGAGATTTTACACCAAACAGCACAAGTTTTACGAGGAGGCCGGCTGAATCAAAATATGAATGAATGCCGGCTTTGACAATAAATTTTTATCCTTACTCGGCATGCGCATTTGAAAATGTGCATAACTGTGGAATCGACCTGCATGCCAAAAGTAAGTACCTTTGCATACTGGATCAGGCAGGTAATGTTGTGCTGCATCGAAAAAGCCGGAGAAATTCTTAAGCACAATCTCCCGGTATCGTGAAGACATTGTAATAGCAGTGGAGTGCATATTCACATGGTACTGGTTGGCTGATCTGTGCTCAAGAGAAAACAGCCCCTTTGTCCTGGGACATGCTCTGTATCTGTATATGAAAGCTATCCATGGAGGGAAGGCAAAGAATGACAAAATCGACTCTCATAAGATATCGGTTTTATCAAGCTGGTTTTGCCCTCTTAATAATTGAATGTTGTGACCCGAAGTTCCTTTTATCTGTCAATTTTTTTGCATAGTATGTAACAACGGAAGTGCTGTCCTTACATTCATGATTGCCTCTCCTTCATCTTCAGCCTCATTCCTGCCTCCCATATCTGTTGCATGAGAGACAATTGTCTTATTTTCGGGTAGGTTTTTTAAATGAGACATATCCCTTTGGGATATTGGGATAGATTTTTTGTGAGGCAATTCGGCGAGTTGACAAAGGTTTTTTTCTTTGATATACTTT
>CAJVYT010000312.1 GCA_913009765.1 uncultured candidate division Zixibacteria bacterium | reverse complement strand
TGACAACGACAAATCCCATTGAGTCCTGCTTTTCCGTGGCCCGAACTATAACGGGAAGGGTCAAGAGATGGAGATCAGGGGACATGGTGCAGAGGTGGGCAGTGGCAGCTTTGCTGAGGGCAGAGAAGAAATTCAATCGAGTGAAGGGATATAGAGGTATTCCTCAGTTCGTTAATGCCCTTAACAGGAAATATCTTGAAAAAAAGGAGGAGGCTGCGTAAAATAGGTACTGCGGGGCCTTCCTATTTCAACTAAAGATGGGACAACATCGAGAAAAATGCAGGTGTTGATTTTTAAACTTGTTAAATTATGATAATATATTAAGCAGTTGGATAGATCCTTTACTGGATTGAGAATCTTCCTTGGAAATTATAGCATCTATAATAAAATTGTAAAACAAGAAATGATTTCATTTAAAGGTCTTCAATAATTATGAGCAGAAAAAGTGTGGAACCGCCTAAGATAGAACTTAATAAAAGTATATTCGCTGCTGAATATAAGCCTGAGATAATATTTTTTAAACTAATGAACTCAGCTGCTGAAGCATTTCCTGAATATAAAGATTGGCAGACTAACGCTTTATCTTTTACACTGCATGATTATATTCACCGCTGCAGCGTAGTTATATCCAGTGGTAAGTTTACATATAGTCAAGATAGTAATGACGATAACATGGAAGAAAAAAATATTGAAAAAGTTATAGATAGCTTACCAGAGGCATTGAAACTCAGTTCTTATAACCGGTTAGGATATAGAAGGAAGTATTTGATTCCTGTCAAAATGACTTTCAATGAGCTTGTAACTATTTTAAATATTAAGCTTTACTCTCAGAAACCTGAACTTACAAAAATTCTACCGTCTAACATTGATGACTTGTTGTATCGTTTTTTTGCATCTGACGGGGATTTTCGATATCGTATTACTGTAGGCCCAGTCGAAAAAAAAGAAATCCCACAAAACATAGCGTTTAATCAGGATTTACATTTAAATCCTGAAAATAGGGATGATGACTATAGATCAATTATTGACAAATATCCCGATGTATCAGTTTTTATTGATTTTGATATTTATAGAAAAGAAGATAGTATACCAAGGGAAGAAATATCTTTGTTCTGGAAAGAAGCGAAAAAGAGAACCCATGAATTTGCCACAAATATGAGAGATTATCTTTTTAGTAAATAGAGGTCGTGTATGCCAACAACAGAAAAAATAGAAACAGGATCCATTACAGAGAGTGCAACCCCAGCTATAACTAATACTTTTATTAGTGAACAAACTGAGACAATTGATAAAAATGTAGGTGCAAACTCTAATATATTAGAAGTCGATTTCTTAAATAAAAGAAAACGACAGAAGGAAACAAGTGTTGAAATCGAAAAAGAGGTTACAGGAGAAGAACGTGTTTCTTTCGGGGAGACTATAATAAAAACTGAAGAGCAAAGCATGTCCTACTTGCGGGCTATGAGACCATTTTATTTGTCAGACATATTAAGTGCCTTAACGGATATTCAAGTATATGCTGGCACACCAGGAGCCGCAATGTATATCGACCAGCTTCAAAGAGCAAAATTGCAAATGGAAGATTCAATTTATAGCGATTCGTTTATGGAAATTATAAGGGCACTCCATGATTCCTTGGTTTATGATAACAATTGGACTGATTTTACCGCAGAAGAATACCAAAAAGCTTTTAGTATAATAGAACCGCTTTCCAAACTTTATCCTGTTTCTCAAGGAGAAATTGAAAGAGCAATATTGGCTCTTGAAGATGCAGGATTTGACACAACACCATATTCTTTAATAGACGAGGAATAGTAGAAAACAAATGAAGCATTTTCTTGATACTTCTGTTGTTCGTCAATATTTTTTTGCTAGCAGACCTTATAAAAAATATTTCAAAGAACAGTTTAAAAAGAATCCTTGTTATATTTCCAAATACGTTAAAATGGAATTTAACAGAAGTTATCTTTCTAATATTATAGATTTTTATATAACACTTCGTATTCCAAGTATTGAATCAATAAGTGATGCTATTTCAATATGGAATGAAAAATTTTCTAGTAGAGAACTTAAATCGATTTTGCACCTTATAAATGAATTACTTGCAAGTAGCATATTAGATTATTCATCCGTTAAGGATAAGGATAAGGCTTTAAGGAATCTTGAATCATATATAAAAAGAATTGCATTAAAAATAAGGAAGCAATTTAAAGACATAGGCAGTAATGCAACACGGTGCACTCGTGCCATGATAGAACTTAGTTCATCATATTCTGAAGACCCATCAGCAGATATAATTGAATTTCGCAAAAAAATTGGTGATACAGAAAAATGTCAAAACGAATGTAAAATAGTTGATTTTGTTACTCGAAGATTCAAAGCCGAGATTGATAGTTGTATTAAATGTAAAAAGGAATTGCGTGCTCCGAGTAAAACAGAAAACAAAGGTTTTGTGAAAATTGGGGATAACCTTGAAAGGATTATAACTGCCGAAGAGATTAAATGTACTTGTACAACATGTTCTGGAATTGGAGATGCCATTATTACCTTAGAATTACCTGATAGCATGAGGCTTGAAACTTTAGATTATTCTTTTGAGCACTTTTGCCCCATTCTTAAAAAAACTTTCTTCAGACATCCTTCACATACAGCCTTCTTTAAAACTATAGCATCCTGAGATGATAGTTAGTTCCTGTTGCGGAAAAGAAAGGACATAAAAAAGCCTGAACCCTTACAATTGGTGAGCTAAGGTAATCAAAATTGGGGTCAAATCTTTACGGGCTGTTGCCCAAACCCTTGAATCCTGACAGCCTCAGCCTGTTTTTCCCCTCTGCCCTATGCTTGCCCCGCCTGCCCGTTGCTGTTTTCCCTCAACCTCAGCGTCAACCTTAACCTGATCTTTGGAAATGGTAAGAGCTGAATTCACATAGGGAAGGAAAATAGAATTCCCAGTATAATTCTCCTGAAAAAGATTCAGGATTCAGGAAGGCCTGAGACTTGCCAGGAAGGAAAGACTCAAAAAGGAAACACTTCACATTATCCTATATCTTCAACCCCTATAAGTAAAATCTTTTCTTTTCTGGCAACTTTTTTAACTTCCTCAGTAAAACCTCTGTAAGCGTCAAATAAAGCCCATCTTCCCAAGGAGCATCAGCAGATGCCATGATAAGGCCATCAAAAATAAGGAGGCAACTCATGGCAAGGGAAGCATTAAGAGAGGGACAGGAAGGGAAAGAGGAGTACTGAAAGGGGCATATACAGGAGTGCAGCAGTCAGGCTGAGTATTGCCGTCGGTACAAACTGAGCCCGAAATCATTCACATACTGGAAGAGGAGATTGAGGCAGAAAGCATCAGTTAGATTTGTGCCGGTACAGATAAAGCCTGTCCTCAAAATCCCCGCCGAAAACTCAACAGGAATTGTGCTGTACAAAGAGGGATGCCGTATAGAAATCAAGGAAGGATTTAACCCAGAGGTGTTAGGGAAAGTGCTTCGGACATTAAGGGAGCTATAATGCTGACACCGGGGCCTAACCTGAGAGTATATATAGCCATAGGCAGTACAGATATGCGCAAGGCAATAAACGGATTGTCGATCCTGGTAGAAAGCCAGATGGAGCTGGATCCGTTGTCGGGGCATATATTCGTTTTCTCAAACAAGAGGCGCAACATGATAAAGATACTGTACTGGGATCACAACGGATTCTGTCTGTGGCAGAAGCGATTGGAGAAGCACAGATTTATCTGGCCTGCGTCAAGCCAGGATGTAATGGAAGTGGAGCGGAGGGAACTGATGTGGTTGTTGGAGGGACTGGATGTCAGCAATATGAAGGGGCATGGCAGACTGAGTTACAGGGTAGTAATTTGAGGGCAAATATTTAGATATCTGATTCAGGTATATGTATTTAAAATACATATAAAACAAGTAGTTATGGTATAATAGCAGCATGAATTCAGACGTTGCAAAACTACCCGATAAGCCGGAAGTTTTAAAGGAAATAATAGTAGATTTCAAAACGGAAGTAAGCCTGCTTCAGGAGCAGGTGCGTCTGTTGAAGGCCCTGCTATACGGACGCAAGACGGAGAAGAGCAGAGAGGACAACAGAGAGCAGAGTTCATTGTTTGACGAGGCGGAGGAAGCAGAGGAAGCGGTAAGTGAGAAAGAGATAATAGTCCCTGCGCATACCCGTAAGCTGGGGCGCAAACCACTACCAAAGGAACTACCCCGGGAAGAGATAATCCATGATCTCGGAGAAGAGGAGAAGCAATGCAGTTGCGGCAGCCGGCTCAGCCGGATAGGGGAAGAGGTATCGGAGAAGCTGGACATAGTACCAGCCAAAATCAAGGTGATACGTCATATTCGTTACAAATATGCATGCCGTAGCTGTGAAGGAGTGGAAAGTGAAGGAGGAGCAGTAAAGACGGCCAAACTGCCGGCCCAGATAATACCGCAGGGCATAGTCACGCCGGGGCTGCTGTCACATATTCTGATATCGAAATATGCAGATGCAATGCCTTTTTACCGGCAGGAGAAGAAATTCAGGCGGATGGGGGTTGAACTTTCCCGAGCAACAATGTCCAATTGGGCTATACAGGCAGGGAAGCGGTGCAGGCCCTTGATATCGTTACTGAGTCAAGAGATATTAAGCGGTCCAGTGGTAAACATAGATGAAACCACGGTACAGGTTATGAAGGAGCCGGGACGGGAAAATACGAGCAAATCGTACATGTGGGTATTTATAGGTGGAGCACGAGGCAAACCGGGAGTGATTTATCAATATCATCCCACGCGATGCGGTGATGTGCCGAAAGAATTTCTGTCCGGTTATAGTGGATATGTACAGACAGACGGTTATCCCGGCTATAACTTCTTTGATGAAAGAGGGGAAATACAACATGTTGGTTGCTGGGCGCATGCCCGCCGTAAGTTCATGGATGTAACGCGTGCCATGAAAAAGGGTAAGACGGGTAGTGCTAATGTGGCGCTGAGTTATATAGGGAAGCTTTATCATATAGAGTCGGAGGCGGCAGATGCTGATATGAGTGCGGAGGAGCTTTATGAGCTTCGGCAGAAAAAGGCATTGCCTATAGTTGAAGAGTTTAAGCAATGGCTGGACAAGCGTATGCAATATACACCGCCCAGGGGGTTGCTTGGCAAGGCGATGGGGTATACGGTTAAACGGTGGGACAATCTGGTGCGTTATCTTGATGACGGAAGACTTCGTCCTGACAACAACATGGCGGAGAATGCCATCCGGCCTTTTGTGGTAGGCCGCAAGAACTGGCTCTTCTCGGGTCATCCACGGGGTGCTGAGGCAAGCGCCGCTATCTACAGCCTGATTGAGACCGCCA
>CAJVYT010000311.1 GCA_913009765.1 uncultured candidate division Zixibacteria bacterium | reverse complement strand
GTCGGGAAAGGGTTCCCGACGACGCATTAATAGGTTTATCAACAAGCCCGCTTGCGGTGGGATTAGATAAACCCTCCATACAGTCTTTGGCGAGTCGAGTGAGTGATAACGAGCGAGACGTGGCAATCTCTAAGCTTAATGCTTAACAAAAACATAAGATTGCTGCATCCGCCTAGGCGGATTCGCAATGACAGGAAATTGGAATTTATTAACAATCCCCTTGCGGCGGGTTTATATTCCAGAATAATAAACGAACCCCAAGGGGTTCGCCACCCGTCCTATGACAGCCTGATAACGCAAAGTAAAAGGCAGGATCACAGGGATCCTGCCCTACTAATTCTAACTTTATTATTCTGATGTTTTTGCTTTCTTTTCCGCTTTAGCTTTTGGAGCTGCTTTAGCTTTTTTCTCTTTTGTACTTTTTGGTGTATCAACAATTTTTTCTTTGATACGTGCCGATTTACCGGTTAAGTTACGTAAGTAATATAATTTCGCACGACGGACTTTACCGGAACGGATTTTTTCAACTTTTTCAATATTAGGTGAGTTAGTTGGAAAAACTCTTTCAACACCAATACCGTTGGACATTTTCCGAACAGTAAAAGTAGCATTGGTTCCGCTTCCACGGCTGCCAATGACAACACCCTGAAAGACCTGTATTCTTTCTTTGTCACCTTCTTTGATTTTCACATGGACACGAAGAGTGTCGCCCGAGTTAAACGGAGGGATATCATCCCTCATAAAACTCTTCTCAATTTGGGCAATTCTTTTCATGAAATCATTCCTTTCAATCTCTATATTCTATTTCTTTTTATCTTCAATAAATTGTTTTTCATCATCTGTAATATCAGCATTACTTAAAAGATCCGGTCGATTTTCCAGACATTTTTTTATCGCTTCAAATCTTCTGAATTCTTTTATTTTTTTATGATCTCCACTGAGCAGTTCTTTGGGAACTTCAACACCCTTGTAATCAGCCGGTTTGGTATAGCATGGGGTCCCGACAATTTGGTCCATGTAAGAATCTTCAAGTGCCGATTCAAAATTACCCAGCACCTTAGGAATCAACCGACCAACTGCTTCAATCATTACCATTGCAGCCGGTTCACCGCCGGTTAAGATATAATCGCCGATAGATAATTCATCAATATCATACAATTGCAATATCCGTTCATCAACACCTAAGTAATGTCCGCAGATAATAGTGAGCCGTTCACAAAGTGAATACTCAATCGCCGTCGGTTGACAAAATTGTTTGCCGGCAGCCGATGTGAGTATGATTTTTTCTTTGTCGTTTTTGACATGTGCAGATGAATGAACATAGCCAAGCGATTTCAAACAGGCATCAATAGGTTCAACTTTTAAAACCATACCTCCGCCGCCGCCATAGGGAGTTTCATCCACCGTTTTATGTTTGTCAAAAGCAAACTCGCGGAGATTTATTATTTTAATTTCAAAGAGCTGTTTCTCAACCGCTTTCCCTATAAGTGATTGTTTCAGCGATAGGCTGAAAAAATCGGGGAAGAGGGTTATTATTTCAAATTTCATTTTTATACAGCCGGCTTATTCTATTATACCGGCTTTATCTATTACTACCAGTTTATTGTCAATATCAATTAACTTTACAAAATGTTTCACAGCCGGAAAACGGATTTGTTCTTTTTTGTCTGTCTCAATAAGATAGACATCATTTGCCGGATACTGTTCTACATCTATTATCTCACCAATAGTTTCTGAAGAGTCCACACATTGTACTTGGCACCCAACCAAATCAAAAACATAAAAAGATTCTTCGGGCAGATCTTCTAAGTCTTCTTTTAAAAGAGCAATTTCACGGTTGGTAAACACAGCAGCATTTTCAGGGTTATTCACACCTTTCAGTTTTACTACCGGGCGGTTTCCAATAAGAGTTGCTGAGATAATTTCAAACTTTTTCCACTTTGATTTGCTTTTCACAAAGATTTCATCCAAAGCTAAAAACCGTTCGACATCATCACTCACGGGTGTAATATACAGTTCACCGTTTAAACCTCTTGTTCGACCGAGCTTGCCAATTATAATATATGTATCATTCACAAAACTATTCTAAAATTTCAAGTACCGCTCTTTTACCTTGTCTTGCTGATACTGCGGCAAGCAAAGTACGGATAGATTTAGCAGTTTGACCCTGTTTACCGATAACTTTTCCAAGGTCACCTTCACCAACCCGTAATTCATACACTGTTGTACGGCTTCCTTCTACTTCTTTAATATCAACCGCATCAGGGTTATCTACTAACGATTTTACTATAAATCCGACAAAATCTTTCATTCTTACGTCCTTTTCAATGTGTGTGTTAGGTATCGTTTATAAATTTTCATACTCATTTTGTTATGCTATTCAGCAGGTGCATCACCTTCTGAGGTTTTAGCTTCTTCAGCGGCTTTTGCTTCTTCAGCTTTTTTAGCAGCAGCTTCTTTTGCTTCGGCTTCTTTAGCGGCAGCTTCAGCAGCAGTAGCTTCGGCAGCAGCAAGAGCAGCTTTTTTAATTTTGCGGGTTTTCTTTTTCCGCTCGGTGATAATTCCTTTTAATTCAATAGCGGAAACATCTTCACCTTTTTTAGCTTTATTATATTTTTCAATAAAACCAATTTGCGTTAAAAGAGTTTTAACAGTTGAAGTCGGAGTAGCACCTTCATTTAACCATTGTGTTAATTTGTCCTCGTGAATTTTCACTTCAGCCGGATTTTTTATCGGATTATATGTTCCGATAATCTCCAGAAAGCGACCGTCACGGGCACGGCGTGAATCGGCAGTAACAATACGATAATACGCTTGTTTCTTTTTGCCCATTCTTAACAATCTTACATTTACAGCCAATTAAAAAACCTCCTTAAGAGTTTTCTTTAGAAACGAGGCATCCCGCCGGGGAGCCCACGCATCTTCTTTTTATTAATATTTCCAAACATTTTTTGCATCTGATGAAATTGCTTCAGCAGCTGGTTCACAGCCTGTACACTGTTACCGGAGCCTGCAGCAATTCGTTTTTTTCTTGAACCGTCAATAATATTAGGGTTTCGACGTTCTTTTGTGGTCATTGATTTTATAATGGCAACCATTCGTTCCATTCCTTTTTCATCGACCTTGACTCCTTTAAGAGCTTTACCTGCTCCGGGAATCATCCCCAACAGAGATTCAAGCGGTCCCATTTTTTTAAGCTGTTCCATTTGTGCAAGGAAATCTTCAAAATCAAATTTCTGTTTGAGAAGTTTTTCCTGCATTTCGGCAGCTTGTTCTAAATCTATATTTTCCTGAGCTTTTTCAACTAAAGAAAGCACATCCCCCATACCCAAAATACGTGATGCCATTCTATCAGGATGAAACAGTTCTAAATCTGAAAGCTTTTCACCCATCGATGCAAGCTTTATCGGGCATCCGGTTACTTCACGAATCGAAAGTGCGGCACCGCCTCGAGCGTCACCATCCATTTTGGAAAGAACTACTCCGGTAACATGCAGACGGTCATGAAATTCTTGAGAGACATTGACTGCATCCTGTCCGGTCATAGCATCTGCTACAAGTAAAATTTCATCAGGGTTTGTATTCTTTTTGATATCTTCAAGCTCTACCATCAGTTCATCATCAACATGAAGCCGTCCGGCAGTATCTAAAATTACCAAATCAATAAAATTCTTTTCGGCATACTTCACAGCTTCACGGCAAATTTCCGGTGGCTGTTTTCCCTCTATAAAAAAATGTTCAACTTGAATTGAATCAGCTAATACTTTGAGCTGTTTCACCGCAGCAGGTCTATTTATATCAGCGGCTACTAAGAGTGGTTTTTTCTTTTTACGTTTTGCATCTAAGGCAAGTTTGCCTGAGAGAGTAGTTTTACCTGAACCTTGCAGACCGCAAATCATATAGACTGTTGGAGATTTTGTTATTGGTGCGACCGGTTCGGCTTTTGTACCTAACAATGCCACCAACTCATCATGTACAACTTTAATAACCTGTTGTGATGGGTCGAGTGCTTTTAAAACTTCTGTTCCGACTGCTTTTTTTTCTACAGCCTTAATGAAGTTTTTGGCAACTTTATAATTTACATCTGCTTCCAATAGTGCCTGCCGAACTTCACGCATGGCATCTTTGATATTCTTTTCTGAGAGAATACCTTTACCGCGAAGTTTCTTAAACGCAGAATCTAACTTGTCAGATAACGAATCAAACATTACTTTCTCAGTTTTTTCACAATAAAAATGTGAATTGTAATCAGCATCACGAGAAGTCCTAAAAAGGACAGCGGGTTGTCTCGGTATATACCAAGTTATCAGAACCACAATATCAAGTTGTTATGAGCAACGAGATATTCCGCGATGACTACCCTGAGCTTGTCGAAACATATTCAATATAGTTGCACAGAGCGTAGTTATCCATTTACAGCCGCAGCTGATTTAGCCCAATAATATAGCAAAATTGAGATTTTAGGCAAGTGATTTATCACCTAATGCAAAGAGTCAGTCTATAAATAGATTCAACGTAATCTATTGGATATTAACAAGATACACGAATATTGATTTATTTTGAATTTGGCAATAAAACTCCCTGCTCAATTGTATTCAAAGATTATAAAATTATTCAGCTTATGGTATAAAAACAACTTAATTTAAAAACATAATTATCATACTGCTGCTCAACAGAATTTGCACTAAAAATATCAGACTTCCGACCAAAAGTGCCGCTCTGCCGTCTTTTAAAATAGACCCAAAAGTAATTCTCAGTCCAATAGCTGCCATTGCGATTATAAGAGAATAATGACTTATTTTACTTATGATGTGTATATATTCTTCAGGGAGTAAACTAAAAGTCGGCACCAAAGAAAACAGAACAAACCCAACAATAAATAGCGGAATACCGGCTTTCTTTTTGGTTTTCTGTTCGGTATTATTCTTATTTTTTCTTGAAAAGATAAAGATGAGTGCAAATACAACCGGGGTCAGCATCAGTATTCGTGCCATTTTGACAATAGTCGCTGTCTCGCCGGAGAGATTACTGACTGAAAACCCTGCCGCCACTACCTGACCGACCGCCTGCAAGGTTGACCCGATAAGTATACCGGAGTTTATATCTGTAAATTTTAAGAAAATTGAACCGACAAACGGTAATATAAAAATACCGACTGTTCCTAAAAAATTCACAATAGCAATAGATAACCCGACCTCTTCAGATCGGAAGAGCGTCGTGTAGGGAAAGAGTGTAGATCTCGGTGGTCGCCGTATCATTAAAAAAAAAAAAAAACAAGAAAATAACAAACAAAAATAAAAATAAAAAAAAGATACAAAAAAAATGGAGAGTAGCGCGCATACGATGAGAAGTG
>CAJVYT010000310.1 GCA_913009765.1 uncultured candidate division Zixibacteria bacterium | reverse complement strand
AGATTCTTACAAAAAGTCAAATAACAAAATTTGGAATAGATTTTATCCGCCGGGATTTCCCTATAATAATTCCATTCTTTATTATAACAAATTCTCCAACTGTATAATTACCGTCAGATTCAACCTGAAATTGGCGTCCACGAGTATCTTCAACAATAAATTGTGTCAATGTAACCCGGTTAAGTATTTTAACAGTTATTACCCCCACGTTAGAATTATCATATTTTTTATTAAATATCATACCTGCGTCTCCACGGTAGCGGAAGCTTTCACTGATAATTTAGATCCAGATCTGGAAATAGCTAGAGAAAAAGAATTAAGAAGACCCTGCTCATTAGAAAATATATCAGTTATAGCTGTTAATTGATTCGGTTGATTAAAATCTAATTTTAGAATATCTAGCGAAATAATCTTCCGATTCGTATAAGAACGTTCAATTTCTACTCGACCACGTTCCAAAGCCGCTTTATCCGTGGAAAGTAAAGAATCAGATATATTAGGCCCCCAATTCAATAATGGATCATTTGTAGCGCAAGCGGTAGGGGAACTGCCCTCACGGCATACATGTATTTCAATCATGCGATCACCTCAGCGTAAACCACAACATAAATAGTATAAGTTTCATCCGCCGTTAAAGTTAAGTTAGGTGGAGATAGCATCCATTGTTCCTGAAAAGTTACATTATAAGAAGCTTGGACGGAACAAGGAATAGTGCCGCTAGATAATTTAAAAGAATTATTTGTAATATAAGGTATACCAACATTACCAAACCAGGTATAGTCAGCGGTCGTTACCCCCTGATAGCTCAAATTAATAGTCGTATCCAGTGTTGTAAATAATAATTGAATTTCTCTTGGCCTGCTAACATTAAGCCCTAAACGAGAAACACTGCCATTAGTACTCTTAACCCCAGTTATTTTTATTTTAGCCCGGTCATATTGAATCAAAAAAACCGGGGAATCGCTTGAGGAAAAAGAACTTTTAACTTTACCCGCAGAATCTAAATTATTTGGATGCTCGCCGTCGAGTTCTATAGCGACAAAACCCGTTGCGGCGCCTTTACCAAATTCGACAATGATACTTGCTTCGACAGCCATAATTTAATCCGAAATTTCTGGAACGTAAAATTGAATTGGGATATTCACAGGCCCGTGAATTAGCCATTTCCAATATCTAGTTTTATATTTAATGCGTAACAACGATTCGCTAGGCACCGCAGACTGGTTAATAACAGTCAATGTACCGCTTTCTGATAACTGAAAAGCCCCTAAATCATCCTTTATCCATTCGTAATCTACAATAGAATAGATAGGATGCGATACTGCGCCTTTCCAATCAATAAATTCTACAATCTCCCACTGTGGATCACCATCATTTATAACTTCCGGCAATATAGTTTCTACATAATTCGAGAAAGATTCTATAGAAACTTCAGAACCCCCCGATGTATCTAATGGAAATTCCCCATCGGAAAACGGAACGCGAAAACCGCGAAGTTCCTTAGTAGTATCATCAATAGCATGCTCTTCCAATGTAATTGATTTAGCCGAACTACTCTGGTCCGTAATTACAAATGCGTTAAATCCTGCACGAATATCTAATTCTTCCTGAACCCGTTTAACATCCCCAGCGGTATCAAAAATAATTGCGGGCATGGTGCTGGGCCAGTTTGGAACACTAACGGGATAGTCACTTATTACGAGTAAATCACCGTTGGGCTTTGTTTGAATAATCCCGCCCACGGCACGGGCAATACGCTTGATAACAGATAATGGTGTCTCATCGTTTATTGATATAGCATGTCCGGGGATATACCAATCCATAATCTGATAATCCACAGTTATACCTTGTTTAGCCGCCATAGCTAATACAAGCGTTTTAGCATACGCACCATCAGGTAAGGTGTCTACAATAGTTTTAGAATAAGGAGAATCTAATTTAGCCGTAGGGCTTAGTAAACTAACAGTATAATTCTCTGTACGCCTATCCATAGATCGAGATTTTTTATCAACAAAAAATATAAAATCCCGCCCATTAATTGTTATTACCACATCAGATAAATGCTTGCATACTGTATAATCTGCTAAAGAAGCTAAATCGATATTAGCAGATAAACAATATTGCGTTTTGCTACCGGATATGCTAAGGCCCTTAAAATCGATAAGCGAATTATCTACCGATATAGAAATAATCGGTTGAAATTTAGAGGAATCCCCAGCTACTAACGAATAAAATAAATTAATAAAATTTTTGACTTCAGCAGTTGTTTTAATATTATAAGAACCAGTAAGATAACTTAATACAGATGCGTCAGCCAAAGGATATATTTGCTTAATAAAACTTATGAGTGCGTGCAATAGATTGTAATCTTGCAATAATGAACTTCGAGAATTAATTGCATCCTGATATGCCTGGCTTAGCGCCCCTACAGCAACTGCCGAACTATTGTAATATTGCCTTAATATTGCCGTTATTACTGGTGAATCACCATAATATTCTTTAAAATAAGCAACGAGTTTAATACCATAAGCTTGTTCTAGTGCAACCAGTAGGTCAAACGTTAAGGAATATACTTGCCTTAATGATTGACTAGTCCTGAGAGAGTAAATTTGCTCCAAAACATTATCAATATCGAATGCTATTGAATATACTTGATCTATTAACTGCCGCAGGGATGACCCGGCCGGGGCGGCCGCGGCCCAGGTGCCGAGCTGGTCCCGCACGCTTAAATTTGTCAGAGCAATCCAGTTCGCGGACCGGACTACATTTGAAAACATTATGCAGTCATACGTAGCATTTGCATAGTTACCAGCTACACCTAATGTTATCGGTGACGACGACAAGCTCTGTATTGTTACTGCGTTGGAATCAACTGATTTTATATTATCTCGATATGCATAAATTGATCCAGCATCCAATGTCCATGTAAATGTGTGGTACACCCCCCAATCTATTAGTAAATCAGTAGTAACTGCATCATCATAGGCAACACCTATATATACATAATCGGGGCTACCATAATCACCTCCCCCCTGGGGACTTCCAGACGCACCGTTCCCCGCCCCCCACAGAAAATTATAACCGGCAGTATCACTAATAAATTTGGCTAGTGCAGTAACAGTAAAAGCTGTTTCCATAGCAGAAAAATCGGCCGAAACAGTCGTGCTTGTGTCATCAACACCATCGAATGTAATCCCCTTACCAATCAGACCGGAAACTAAATCAGCGCTGGTCATGGTACCGGCGGTAGTCTGATGATATGCGTTGGCAGTGGAATCCAGGATCTGAGGAGCTGTACCGGATGGATCTTGCACCATGAGATACACAGCGACAAACCCGGCATTCCAGACATTTTGGGCGGGGACTGTGGTCGTAACGCCAACATAGGCGGTGTTATCAGCCTGAGTGCTATCATAATAAAAATTTATAACAGTATCGACGGTGCTGGATAGTGACGGGATCTTTACCCAGAGTTGGGCGGTCAGGTTTACTGAGTCCCATTGCTCAATTTCGACATAGCATTGGTTCCCACTGTCGCCATCTTCAACGGCAATTTTAAGACTGCTTGCGCCAAGCTCGGTGAAAACAGCGGTGGTATCTAACGCCGTCTTCCCAGATGCTGCACCGATATTTAACAAATGCGGAAAATCTACCTCATCGGCTGAGACATCAGCGGCAACGATAGTTATTGCGTATTTTTTTGTAGAGTCCCAGCCTGTTAAACTCATTTTGCAATCTCGCTATATCTACACTTCTTGCAGCCCAGGATATTGAGTCCCTCTCGATTCTGAACCGGGATTAGCAGGGACTGGCCGCATGAAGGGCAGGTCTTTGATTTAATTTTCTTTATGGGACCAGCTTGTCTGGCCCGGACTTTCTGCTCACGGTATTGATTTTCGATATGGCGCTGGATCTGCTGCCGAACAAAGCGGACATCGGAGATGCCCGCCGACTCGCACTGATTCAGCATCGCCAGGAAATGTTGGAGCTCCTTATTTGAGTACACATTTAATTTTAACATATCATTCCTTTAGCACTGCCACTCATAGACCAAATGATCTGTAACATATATACAAAACAATGCATAGTGACTTGCACCACCCGTAGAATCATAACAATAATTATAAAGTCCACGATAGATATACTGCCAAAAGTTTGCAGAATCATCTCCGCAAACCCCGGAACCCAACAAAGAATCCCCCCCTATAAGAGTTATCGGAGGCTCGAAACCACAAGATGGCATTTTAGGCCCCTGTACATCCAAAGATATAGCACAACCCTTACTAGCGGCGGATGCAATACTGTCTGTCGGGATAGGGCATAATGCATAAATGTTGCTCCAAAATTCCCTTATTTTATACTTCCCTTGGATACAATCATTCCAGGTCCATTGTGCAGGTCCGCAATCTAATTGTACTCCTGCACAACTGGTTGTATCGTCACTGTTTAACTGCACCCACTGCCCTATTGCCGATTTTATTAGCCAGGATTGATCAGAGCATCCGTCATTACACCAAACATAACATACTCCACATGCGTCTTTAGTATAAATCCACAAAAACGGGGTGTCGTTTTCAACGTCCCGCCAGGTGCATGCTGCATTTGCCCAGAAACCTGAACCTCGCACCTGCCAATGGTAGGGAGCCCTGCCGCCGGTGACCTTCACCAGCCCCTTAGAATTATCAGCGATTATTTCGGTGCTGTTAGCCTCGTCGAAATATATCGGGGTAACACCATCGCAGCAATCTTTTGCAATAACTACCTGCGTTGTTTCTACAATCCCGCAATCACCATCCGTGGGAGAAACCGGGATTATTTTCGTTCCCTGGCCATAAATATCAAGATAATATGCCTCGCCGTTCTCAATTGACACACCACCGTAAAATTTTGAAACTACCGTCCGGCAATTAGGCAATGAAACTTTAGGTGCTTCACAACAAGTTTGCATATAATAGTCAGGATCGCTAAGATCCAAAGCGCCATAATTAGTTACTAAATCAGGGCAATGCTCATAGCCAGCTATTTCATATCTATCACCTATTTTATAAGCTCCTGGTTCCATACCCCATTCAGCAAACCCGGCAGGGCATTCAACATCCTGTTGTATTGTTACATTTCTTATTTCCTGATTAGTATCACATTCACAACGCCAGGATAATTCTATGTCCTCATAACAAGTTACATTTGGAATTGGAAAAATCCATTTATCCTGTGGATTACAATATTGTTGCCATTCAGATAAAGAACCTTGTGACTCGGGTTTAACAATATCGAGTTCTCCCACTAAACCTTGATAAAAACATAATGCCCGGCATTGATCTTCAGAGACTAATGTGATGTCTATAATATAATATTTCGTTTTATACTCGGCGGTAACAATACCTG
>CAJVYT010000309.1 GCA_913009765.1 uncultured candidate division Zixibacteria bacterium | reverse complement strand
TCTGACCGGAGTAAATTCCCAGTGACTCCCGTATCTCTTTAGGGATCACAACCTGGTATTTCGGTGAAACAGTTACAGCAGTCATGAGCATTACTCCATCGATAGGCTATTGGTATTACGATAGTCCTATCGATAGTATCTGTCAAGCCACATAACGATTAAGCTCAACGGGACGCATTACATGTCACATTTTGGCATAAGCTATGCCGCAGTTAGTCGATCTGATAAAGAAGCTGAATGTGATATGTAAGACTTGCCCCTCTTGATTTTTAGACTTGACCCTCTTGATTTTTCATGCAGGTTAATCCCTAGTTTTAATTAAACCTGACTTTTTTCAGAATTGCTTATATAGAACTTAATACAAGAGACTTACTAAGTAGAATTGGAGAGGGCGTCTCGCACTTGTTTTTCCACTTCTTTTGCATTCTTACCCCATGCAGTTTCTTCTTCAAAATACTTTTTAAGCACACTCATATCATCCGGGTTTGTAGTAATAACCTTTACTTCCGTGTCAATTGGAGCTCTTTTCTTCGTCTTATTATCGAAAAGGCCACCAAGAAAAATACCTTGAAGTTCTATGTTTAAATCATAAAGGTAACCACCAAGATCATCCACAGCGTCTTTATATTTTCCAGCTAGTGCGTCAACCTGGCTTATTTGTTCTTGTGTTGGTATAACAACATTACCTAAATGAATATTTCCTCTGTCATCAGGGATCTCCATTGGAAGTACCCGAAGTAATATTGTATGCAGAGGGCCAGATATTTCTCCTATATCGTATGATGCAACATTTATAGCCATTTTGAATATCCCTAACTCTGGGCTGATAATTTCATATTTTTCAAACAATCTAATTAACTTAACTATAGAGAACATTGCCTCTCCATGTTTGTGACTGTAGTCAATTGCTCGAGAATTCAAAGGTGAAGCATTGATCCCAGAATTAATCAGATCATTATTTATTCTCAGGTTCACTGGGATAATATGTGCGTAGCCTCCTGCATCAGTGACTTTATTGGCAACTTCTTCCAAAATAATTGAGAATTCTTGATATATCTCAAGCCTAAGCTGCTCCCTAAAATTGTCTTTTTGTATTTTAAGTTCGTTTTTATGTTGTCGGTTTAATTGCCAGACGATCATTAATGCCCCAACTAATATACCAACTACTGTGATGAGGTCTCCTAACCACCAAGGCTTCACAGGAACAACTGCAACAACAGGCTTAGTAATAGTTTTAGTTACCAACAGTTCTTTTGCAGGATCTTTTTTATTGATTGCAGAAGCACCTGTAGATATGGAAAGCAGAAGAATCACAGTTAAAATAAAAATTTTGTAAGCTTGTTTGTACATAATTCTCATCTCTTTTAGTGTTCTGTATAATTAATTAAAAAATTAAATGAATATAACGTTTGAACTCTGCCGCCGCCGAAGGAGCGCCAGCGACGTAGGCGGCGGCCATCACGGGGTCAAGTCTTACATATCACATTCAATTTCTTTAACCGCTCGGCTCACTGTCGCATAGCTTACACCAAAGTGGTGCCCCACCTCTTTTAAAGTGTAATGACCTGCTAAATAGGCTTTGGCCATCGATTCATTGCGAGAAGTATATCGTGCCTGATAATAGGCAAGCGGTTTAATGGCTGCCTGTTTTTGTTTCCTGGGAATATCTTTTAATGAATGATCGGGCTCAAGCTTGCATTGCATTTCTTCAACAAAATTTGATGAGCCTAAATAAATTTGATTTTTTAAGTTTTCCCAGGGAGAAGGTTGGTTTTTTCCTTGTTGAATAAATTCTCGATAAACTTGCTGCGCCTTTTTAAGCTGCTTGCTAAAACCTAACAAAAGCCAGTCCGTTGTTAAGCAAGCATAGGGCACGCTTATCCCTGCGGTTGCACGGTAACTACTCCACGGCCAGTCTTTAGCTGTTCTGACCATTCGAGCCCGAACAGGATTAAGGGCAATGTAGCGTGCCAATTCGAGCAAATAACTTTCTTTCTCAACCAATATTCCTTTAAAGCGTCCCTGATATACATGACCAACTCGTTTATGTGAACGATTGAAATACTGCGTGTAGGTGCCGTTAAGGTGCTTCATTCCTTTGGACAAGCTCGATATATTTGTTTCAATCAGTAAATGATAATGATTATCCATGAGGCAATAGGCATGGCAATACCAGTCATATCGATTGCAGGTAATATTTAAGATTGAGAGGAACGTTATTCGATCTTGATCGTTACGGTAGATGTTTTCCTGCGCATTGCCTCTCGAAGTAATATGATAAAGCGCGCCTGCGAATTCTATTCTAAGTTGTCGTGCCATTTATCACCTCCTTGTGATAGATAAAAACTATTTTAATCCTTTTCTATGGCGTCAAATATGCTGAATGTGATTTGTAAGACTTGACCCTCTTTACCCTGGTTTCCTCAAGCGTCTTGTTAAGAAATTAAATCGGCATCAATGCTTAATCAACTCAAACCAGTTCGGTCCATCTACAAATATCTTTCT
Organism: uncultured candidate division Zixibacteria bacterium; assembly: GCA_913009765.1. The sequence continues at coordinate 2,881 of CAJVYT010000309.1, read as the reverse complement.
TGTATCATAAGCGAGTCGATGAGTACCATGGCAGCGAGCACAAGCCAGTACAGCCAATGTGCCCAATGCCTTCCCCTGCTCCTTGACCGTTCCAGTTCTCAGGCTTTTCCCCAGACTGGATATTGTTTTGTTAATTCTATTACCAGGATACACTCTCATGTCCTTTTTATGGCAGTTCGAACAGGTTTTGCCTAATACATTAATTCCTTTCTTTAGGTCCGACAAGGACGATAGCGCGATATTCTTCATGCCATCTTCAGATGCAATTTTTATCTGATTTATTTGCCGGGTAAGTTCTTTCATGTGTGCTTTATATTTGATCGTTGAGCTGATATTAATCGAGGAGAAATCGGGTGCACGGTATTTTGTAGCGACGATAACCCGGTAGTCTGCATGACAAGATTCGCAACTTTCGTTTAACTCATCAAGCTCATGAGACACATCTTGATAGCGATTATTTCTGACACTCTTCTGTATATTGCTAATTGCCTCCATGTCCAGCTTCTTCTTCCACTCTGGAACCATCTCGCCTATTTTTTGGTAATGCTCGCTCAATAGAGCTACCCATTTATCCAGACGTTTTACATCATTGTTATCGGAATAATGACGTACTGCCTGCATTTCGCGTCGGAGTTTAAACATATTGTGCAGCCATACCTGCCGCTTGTTTTCTGTCTTGTACCACTGTGCCAATGATGCCGGTGGGTTTTTTATCATGGTTACCCGATCTTTGTGGATGTAGACAATGCCGCCAACAATCACGATAAGCAGGCATTGAAGGAGAATAAAGTGGGGCCATCTCATAAGAATTATTTTCTTAGGTATTGTGAAATTGCTCAAAATGATACGCCAAAAAATCAAAGGGGTCAGTACCCTTTTCATAAAGAACCATGCTCATTTAACTCATAAAAAGGGTGCTGACCCCTTTAATTAAGTTGTATAAGTTTTTTGCGGTATTAGTCATATCGATTCTCAAGCGTCTTATTAAGAAATTAAAGGGTACTGACCCCTTTAGTTTCATTTTGGCATAAGCTATGCCGCAGTTAGTCGATCTGATAAAGAAGCTGAATGTGATTTGTAAGACTTGACACTCATGATGCTGAATGTGTTTAGAGTAATTGGCATATTTACCATTTTTTATAATTTCGGAATAATATTTAAAACCATATTCTTTTATAATTTTATCTACAGTCATATAACAACTCCTTGTAAACATAACTTTAATTAGGAAGCGAGAGGGTCAAGAGTGGATATTCAAGAAATTACTTACTACTGGCATCCATAATATTATTAAGTTCTTCCCAATAATCCTTAGACGCTTTATTGAACAACTCGGCATCGAATTCTTTTGCCATGCACTGATAAAGTGTATTGAAAGCAGCAATGCTTACTATTTGCGAAACCAATACCTGATCAAGAGCGTTATTCTTTGCGCTAACAACCATATCCTTCGAATCTAGAGGTGTACCACCTCCAAAAAAGAATAGACAGCCATAGAGACTTCCATGTAAAATTTCTGAAGCATTAGAGTATATTCCAAAATTTGCTAACGCCAGCTGGCCACAAATTTTATCCCCAAACTTCTTTCTGATTATCTCGAGCCTATGCTTTAGGGATGTTGTTGGCCAATTTATTGGCTTACCACTATCACTCGTAAATTCTTCAATCATTTCCTCCATATTTGGTATTTCTGAAATATCTGGAATACCACTGAATTTCATAGATATACTAAAGGCTCCATATTTTTTTTCTTTATTTAAATTTGAAAACGTTTTTTGCCTATAATGACGTATAGCCTTGTCGGCCTCAGAATGACCAGAAGCCAATAAAAATATTATATTTGTAATTGTTTCAACGATAGTTCTAGAAATACCAAAACTATCTCTAGTTTTTGTACTGAAGACTTTCGTTAATTCAATTAAAGAAACAGATGATGCACAAGCACCCTGCAAAAGCATAGCCAGCGAGAAACACCAATCCTTTGCATTGGGATCATTAAATTTTTTTATATTTTTTGCTGATGAAGGATTAAATAATGCAAGTATTATAAATTTTAGGGGTTTTGTTTGATTGGAAAGCAAGATTCCTAGATCAATAATTCTAGTATCTGATTCTTTTTTTTTATTTTTTAGAGTATTGTAAATAAAAGTTTTTAATTTTTCTATGATCACAGATAACCTCAAACAAATTTCGATACAATATTCTATATACTACTCCACTAAATACTAGCTAAACTATAGAGCAAGAGGGTCAAGTCTTACAAATCACATTTTGGTACAGGCATCACGGGGCCAAGTCTTATATATCACATTCAATTTCTTTAACTGCTCGACTCACTGTCGCATAGCTTACACCAAAGTGGTGCCCGGTAATCACCTCCTTGTGATAGATAAAAACTATTTTAATCCTTTTCTATGGCGTCAAATATGCTGAATGTGATTTGTAAGACTTGACCCTCTTGCTTCAGGGTTTTACCGCTGTAACCATTGCGGCTGTTGCCCGTATGATGGCCGTCTGAATCATGTTTGGCGTAGCCCAGATGGTCTTCCATCTCGGCACCAAGGGCTGCTTCGACCGTCATTTTTTTAAGTTGCTTGCTAAAATCACTGAGGTCTTTTTCGGTTTTGATATTCTTGGCCAGTTGTTTTGCCAAGGCTCTCATTTCTTTTTTGTCCATTACTATACTCATTAATAATTCTCCTGTAGTTTAGAGTATTAATTAATGGGCAGTTACACAATTTAATTTACAGGGTCCGAAATTCTGTATAACACCCTTATTTTGGGTATTAGACAGAATTCCGTCTAATTCGAAATACATAGCCATTTTTATGTCTGGTGACACTATTATTTTAATTTTTCTTTTTTTTGCTTTCCTGCTCAA
>CAJVYT010000308.1 GCA_913009765.1 uncultured candidate division Zixibacteria bacterium | reverse complement strand
AAATCCTCGGAATTCTACGAATTCCAGAGGGCCGTCCCAGCAGTCACAGTCAGTCGGCTTCATCCCGATGCTTCGGGATTCCACAGCGACTTTTGTGTGCCAGCTTCCCCCAAAAGGAGAAGGAGAGACTTTGATCTAACAGACAATAACTGATTAACACTGTAAGTTGAACATTACACCTACTTATCAATAACTCGGAGGGATTAAAGTATTAAGGATTAACAGGAGAAATAAAGTATATTGAGGTTTGTTCAGGTCATGTACTCAGTCTGGATAGCCATTTTATCTGGCTGCGAAAGTTGCAGAATAGAAGTGACAATATCTAGCAACTCGTTGCGCGCCTCTTGCTGTAGGTGGCGCACCCAGTCTGGGTCTTCAAGAAAGACAATTAAACTTCCAACGGAGTTTATGCCAGGAGGCAAGTAATCCTCGATTTCTCCTAATCTTAATACGTATATTTCTTCAGCTACCTTTGAAGAAATATAAGCATTGAGGTTTTGTATTTCCTCTTCGGTAATGTCTTCTTTTAATTTGGTAATTCTTTTTTTTATATAATTAATTACATCTAAAACTTGATTAAAGCTTCCGGTGTCGGCTGCCTTCTCTATAGCTTCGATTAGAGTATTAGAGTCTCTGCTTTTTTTATCTAATAAGACCTTTCTATCTATACCATCACAATTTGTTACAAAAAGGCCCTTTAGTTCCTCGGTCCCTATATTCAAAATATAATCCTGATCAGCAACAATTGAACTAGGCATTTTCACTATATCTAAAACACTTTTGTATGATGCGAAATTATGCTTTCCATGTACTTCGACTACTTCTGTTGACTTTCGCCTAGTAAACCTATCACCAATTAATTTCACTAAACTGTCGAAAACTAAACGGTCCATTATGCCTTCAACAAGGACAACATGATCTGCAAAAAATATGCGTTCGTTGTTGTGGCTGTTAATCATGCGTACAAGATGTGCTTTATTGGGCAAGGTATCTGCAGCATGTATTGAGGCATGCCTGCTACACCCATCTTTAAGATAAATACGAGTTACTGCGTCAATGGTTTCATGAGTTACGAACACAGGGGAGTGGGTGCAAAAAATAAACTGCAAATTACGTTTATCTGAAAATACTTGAATCAGATCTAGCAATATAGATTGCCATCTTGGGTGTAAATGCAATTCCGGTTCATCAATGAGCACGATTCCATTACTAACTTTTGTGGAAATTATTGCATCCAAGAAGCTTATAATTTCTTTTTCACCGGAACTGAATTTATTTGGTTCAATTATTACTCCTTCTTTCTTATATTCGGACACATAGTTTCCGAATTGGTAGCTTCGCTGCACCAGATTCCATTCATAACTCAATAACCCAAGATAATTGCGAAAAAGCATTACATCCGGTTCAGCATCGAACAGTGCTTGGGCTACATCCCCAATGCTTTTTGATGACTTATCAACGGCATTCTGCATTAACAGGCCAAAATGTTGCGATGCAAGCTGTGATATTCCTGTGCCGCCGGAAGAAATAATATTGTTTAAATTCTCATGAAGTGATTGATGCTGAACTCCAGCAATTCCGATCGAGTACCCAACAGTAGACTGCCTTAAGGACTGCAAAAAAAAGACCGGGTTGTTTATTTGGGAAGATAATTCTCTGTTTCTAGTCCGAGAGACCATATTAATTACTCTACAGTAGGACAAGAACCGACTTTCTAGACTATCAACTGGTGGTAATGTGAGTCGGCCGTTTACAACGGAGAAAGAAATGTCGCATCCTTCCTGTATATCATTTATGTGTTCATCAGATATCTTTTCTAATTCAGAAAAGTAGTCCGGAAGAAATTCCGATTTCAATTCATCCATGTATTTTTTAATTAAACCAATATTGCTAGCGTCAGCACTATCGGTAGCTATTACGATATTAAGCTCAGTATCTTTATCTATATCGTGGGCTTGCAAATCTTGTTCGTAACGACCTTTCATTTGATCACGCGTATCAATTTTTTTTGCTTTGGGGTCGTCTATATTAATTTGATATTGACTAAATAAAAACCTTTGAAGAGGAAGCCATAGAGCTTGTATGGCGTTAGTTTTACCCCCGCCATTGGGGCCAATGAAAATGTTTAACTTCGGTGAGAATTTTAATGTGGTGGAATTTCGATAGCTGGTTATATTAGATATTGTACATTCACGTATATGCATGGGTAATTTCTTAAAATCCTTTTATCATTAAATTATGCCTCACAGGCAAAAACTGTTTCAGCTTGTGGCCGATTTATTACACTTCATAACAAGTGATTATAGAGATTTTCTTAGTCATGTCAGATTAACATCAATGATTACTATTTGAAATATACATCATTATAGCAGGTTTTAAAGTTGATGATTACAGGAAGAAATAATTCTTTATTCTGACTCTATCTTTTAGTGACGAGACTAAGGCCAATTGACAAAGAGTGTAAAGTGATGTATAGTGAGGAATCCATGAAGCGATATAATGTAAGCCAAGCCGCAAAAGAACTGGGTCTTACCCGCCAAGGGCTCTATTATTGGATTAAAAAAGGGTGGGTGACGCCCAAACGAGATTATCGCAATTATCCGGTATTTACAGAAAAGGAGATTAAAAAGATAAAAGAGTGGAAAGAAAAGCTTAATGAAGGGTAGGACTGGGGAATAATTCATATATGACCGAGCAGGAATTAGTAGAAATAATAAAGCTGGGAAGAGAGGAGCAAAACATAGAGTATAAGAGTTCTATGCCCTGGACTGACACCGGTTTTGCCGAGAAAATTATTCGTACGATTCTTTCTATGAGCAACATCAGGGACGGCGGATTTATTCTCATTGGCATGGAAGAGCAGGACGACGGCTCATATGTGCCTGCCGGAATAAGCAGCACTGACAAGGCAACTTTTAACGAGGACAACATGGCTGACAAAACGTCAGAGTTCGCTGATCCTTACGTCAACTTTTATCTCTGGCCTCTGGCTTATGATGGAAAGGAGTTCTTAATTGTTCAGGTTAACGAGTTTGATGAAATCCCGGTCATTTGCAAAAAAGACGGCACAACAACAAACCTTGTCAGGGGAAAAATGTACACCCGTTCGAGAAGAAAACCGGAAAGCATAGCGGTTCCCGGCCAGACCGAGATGAGGGAAATTCTTGATGTTGCCATCGAAAAAGGCATAAGGAAGTTTTTTTCCAGAACAGCAAGGATAGGCATAGAGGTTGAAACGCCTGACAGTATTAATGAAAATAAGTTTGACGAGCAAATTAAGGACTTAAGTTAATGGAAGAACTGTTAAATGTTATAAAGTCTCGTGGCTACTGGAAGGTGATTATAAGGCCTTCTGTGTTTGATGAGAAAAGAATTTCAACGCTTAGCGAGTGCACAAGGATTATTGAGGAATCAAAGGTATCCTTGCGCGGATGGGATTATCCTCACTACGACAGGGAAGGCAGGTCCAACGGCCTTGACTGGGTTGAGTCTCTCACTGACTCCGGAGCTCACAAGGAGATGTTTCGCTTTTTTCAAAGTGGCCAGTTCATACACCTTTTCTCTGTTAGGGAAGACTGGATTATGGATGACCCGTGGTATGGCGAGAAATACAGGGATGTGAAGCCCGGCAGCATTTTGGGCTTTATAAATGCCCTTTACAGTGGCACCGAAATATTTGAGTTTGCATCCCGTCTCGTTGAAAAAAATATTTTGGGTGGTGAGATCTACATAAAAGTTGAGCTGTGCAACAACAAGGGCAGAAAGCTTACCTCTTTTAGTTTTGACCGTGACTTGATGGGAGGGCTTGTAAGTTCTCTGGATGTGATACCTTATGAGCAAATAGTCAGTGCTAAGGGGTTGCTTGGACGATCGAGTGAATTGTCTTTATCTTATATTTTATGGCTGTTTGAGCGGTTTCAGTGGAATAATCCACATAGGGATGTGTTGAAGGAAGACCAGAAGAAATTCTTAAAAAAAGAGGCATAACAAGTTATGAGTTTGAGTGTTGCCATTTACATTCGCGTCTCCACCGAAGACCAAGCAAAAGAAGGCTCCTCACAGATTTGCTATCCTAAGATTAACAATTGCAAATCTAAAACGTGAGGACGAGTATTCTCTTGAGGTCCAGAGAGAATACCTTGAATCCTTTGCTGATAGGGAAGGGCATCCCCATAGTTTCACTGGCATGAAACTGGACATGGGGATGACCCCCATGGTTTCACAGGCGCAAAACAAGACATGGGGACATGTGAGATATTTAAAATCTATCAAGATGCTGGGATAAGCGGCTACTCTACCGAACGCCCTGTTCCCTCAGTTTTACGTTTGTAAAACTAGACTTGGGAACACCCGTGTCCAGGTTTTGAGCAAAATATGAAATTTTTCTCAAAACCTACTGGTGCCTTTTTAAATCAAAACATAAAATATAGTAAAATACATAGTGCGATGAAGATTTTTCTTAGGACTTATAAGTGCCCCCGTAGATTAGTTCCGAAACTGGACACGGGGATGATCCCCACAGGTTTGTCCCAAACCTGAACGTGGGGATGTATGAGAGATAAGATCAAGCGAAAAGACGTGTTTTATGTATATATCGTTAAATGTAAAAATGGGACATATTATACTGGTTACACAAATAATCTGGAAAGCAGAATCAAACTGCATAATAAAGGAAACGGAGCAAAGTATCTAAGAGGTAAATCACCGGTAAAACTGGTCTACGCCAAGGAATATAGATATTATAAAAATGCGTTACATGCTGAAAGAAATTTAAAGAAGTTGACGAGGAAAGAAAAAGAAGAACTAATCGAAAGATATGAACAGTTCCAAAAATCAAAATAAGAAACCCCCACAGTTTCACGATTGTAAAACTAGACGTGGGGGTGACACCCGTGGTCAGGTTTTCAAGAAAAACTTATTTGGAGACTCAATATGAAGTTTTTCTTGAAAACCTACGGGTGTCAAATGAATGTCCACGATTCTGAGAAGATCGCCGGGATTTTTGCGGAATCAGGCTATGAGAGCACGGATGGGACTGCTGACGCCGACGTAATAGTTCTAAATACCTGCAGTATCAGGCAAAAGGCAGAACACAAGGTCTTCAGCGATCTGGGACGGCTTAAAACAGCAAAGGCAAAAAATCCGAATCTGAAGATAGCTGTGGCAGGCTGTATTGCCCAGCAAATAGGCAGTTCCCTGTTTAAAAGATTTCCGATCGTGGACTTTGTATTCGGCCCTGGGAATATTGACAGCCTTTCTGATTGGCTTAATAATGGTTTGCAATTCTCGATTCTCGATTCTCAATTCTCAGCTTTAAATGATAACCCGGAATATCATCTAAAGACATTGCCAATTAACAGGGAAGGGCGGGTAAAGGCATGGGTGTCCATAATGTATGGGTGTGACA
>CAJVYT010000307.1 GCA_913009765.1 uncultured candidate division Zixibacteria bacterium | reverse complement strand
AAAACACGAAATGAGTCGATAACTGGTAGCGTACTGAAGTATATCGACTAGTCGCAAGCGCACACAGAATAGAGAATATAATCAAGTGTAGTTTTATGCGACTTGATTTTTATTTTTTTAATATTATTTTTTTTTTTAATGATACGGCGACCACCGAGATCTACACTCTTTCCCTACACGACGCTCTTCCGATCTAGGAACAAGCTGTCCTCGAAGCGCAGAAGTGGTTATTTGATTACAGCCTTATTCCACCTTCTGTCCGGTACCTCCGCAATGCTCCTATCGGGGTGCCGTTTATGACGTTTTATTACAAAGTCTTTCCGAGAATGCTTGAGACTTTCCTTAAGCGCCCCGGGAAATTGTTGCCGTATTATTTAATTCCGTATCTGTTAGCAGCAATGATCGCAGACGATTATGATGTTGAAACAAAGGACATCCTGCAGTTAAGGAAGTCCCTGCCCCTTTGGCTACAAGAGAAGGGCCATGCCATGTTCCTGCCCTGGAAGGATAAGTTCGGCCGGTGGCAGGCCCTGGACATCAGCTACTACCTACCATGGGGGATGTATGAGGAACTATTCAAAGAGATAGCTAAGGGCGAGTTTGCCAATGCATTCCAGACCACGGGTATGTTCGGCGGCCCTGTCCCTGACCTGATCGCTGCTATCAAAACCGGCAAAGACCCGTTCACCAAAAGAGACATCTTCCACAAGGGCGACCCCCCGGCGCGACAACTAGCAAGCATAATGATTTATTTATGGCGTATGGCCATGCCAACCTGGGCGACAGACATAGGCTTTGCCGGTCACATTCTGCGTACCACCAGGGGCTATGTTGATAGGCATGGCGACCCGGTAGGCACAGAGATCCAATCAATGCTGAGATTGGTAGGTACAAACCTGTACCCGATAGAGCCAAAGAAATCCCGTAAGATGAATATCGCTCGAATGGGGTGGGAGATTAAGCAATCTGGCCGGGCCCTGGCGGCTCAATTAAAGAACCGGAACCTGACACCTGAGCAGAGAAAGGAGATCAAGGTTGAGTATAAGGCCCTAATCAAGAAGAAAAAACAGCGCCTACTGGACTATAGGAAGGACTCTGAGATTAACCCCAAGTTGCTGGATTAATTGGCCCTGTGGGACAAATGCCCCTCTGGTGGTATAAAATAGGTAAAATCTGTAATGATATTGATAGTGAGAAATGCAGCAATGAATATCAGGAGAATTGCGAGCCAAAAATTGGAGCTTTTCATTAATCCGCCCAGCTTGGTCGAGGCCATAATGAGAAATCCTAATATGACTAGCCCGAACAGGACTGTCAGGTATTCAATGGCTATTTGGAGAATGCTACGCATAGAACATTATAATTTATTTAAACGACAGTATGAAGTAAAAAGGGCTTGATTATGAAAGAAAAACGACACAATTACTTATGGGGGCTTAGCCCTGGGAATATCATTACATTAGGACTTGTATTGATCTCAGTCATTGGAACAGCAGCAGTAGCTCAGTATAAAATATCTGACAACGCTTCTCATATCGTAGAAATGAAAAAAGACCGCAAGACTCAGGATGAGAAACTAAACACAGTCCAGCGAGACATCGCTGTTATTAAAGCTGTTGTTCTTCGGATAGAGAGGCAGCGATGATTATCAAAGAAATGATCCTACCGGATTACTGCTACAACCCGGGAAGAAGGAACCGGCCAAACGGCGAGATCATTCACTGGTTCAGTGCCATTAATATCGACAAGGAGAAGCGTTTTGAGCCGGACCTGATTTATAAGCTCCTGATTGACATGAACCTGGACCCGGCTGACCGGCAGTACGATATTTACCATGGGCCACGTTGGCCAGGCAGCTATCAATTTATGATCTTTCGTGATGGCGTTATCTGGCAATTAGTCCCAGAGGACAAAAAATCTTACCACGCCGGGAGATCGCAAGGGGTTACTGGTGCGACATACCTGAACACCAAAACCATCGGGACAGCATGGGTCGGCGCCAAGGGTGAGCCTTTCCCGGATGAGCAGTATAATTCCGGTGCTTGGCTTTCAAAATATCTTATGGACAAATACAGCTACCCGTATGAGCATGTGGAACGACACAGCACTGTTCGGAAAAGATGGAACGATAACTATCCTGATAAGAAGAAAGCACCAAAACCAGACCCAGGAGTATTGTTTGACCAAAAACGCCACAAGGACTTGGTGTTTGCATGACCACTTTTTTTATTAACTGAGGTAATCTAATGAAAACATTAACAGCAATTAAAGACTGGTACCAAAGTCTAGGCCCGAAAATGAAATTCACTGTAGCGTTTCTTTTGGGAGCTGCCTTAACGGGCGGAATGATAGAAGTCAAGACTTTACTTTCACTATTTGGTATATGAGCAATCTGGCTAAAAAGACTCTGTTCGAGTCTACCGTTTTCCAATTTGGGGCGTTAATTATCCTCATATCGGTACTTTTGTACATTAGTGGTGGTATAACAGGGTCTGAGCTTACGACTGTTCTAATGACTGTTTTTGCAACTTACGCGGCCAAAGAAGGAATCGCGAAAGGGGCGGAAGCGTATAAGGATAGGGGGAAGGATGTTCAGGATGACCCCATCCCGTGATTAGGGATGAAATCCATATTTAATCTCAGCGGCTTTCCGCTGACAAACCTAAGCAAGCTGCAATTTTTCGCGCTACTTTTACACCATGCTCAGCAAGCTTTTTATCATAATCAGCATCTGGTTCATTTGGACAGTTAGGAGAATACTTGGTTGACTCGCTGATTGCCGAGCAAGTCTCCGTAACGTTCGTGTCCTTATTCACCCAGATAACCTTATTTTTCCTGTTCTTCCCACCGCTTCCCATGTTGTTTCCTCCTTATTGTTCAAGTAGTTAAGCTAATATAAAACCACCCGAGCATTGCAGTGCTCGGGAGTTTCTTTGTTCAACGTGTCGAGGGACACCCCGAGGCAGGGGGATTGCCCTGCCAAAGGATGAGTAGCTATGAAAAACAAGGGCTTAACGCACCTTTCATGCCAACCGTTCATTAGGTTGAACGTGCTTGTCATGTTAAAATTGTACCACAATACAACCAAAGATGACATCGAACGGAGGAAGGAAGATGTTTAAATCAATTGCATTATACGCAGTAGCCGCAGGAGCCATCTTCACCGCCGGAGTTTTTTACCAGATGTCCCGCCAAGGGGAAGCTGTAATCAAGGACCAGACCCGGCAAGCCACCGGTGTTGAGAAACTCCACAAAGGTGAGTTGAAGTCTGCTGTTAAGACTGTAAAGGTCGTGACCTATATCAAATCTGCTCCTGATTCTACCGGTTGTGGAAAGGTCAAGATGCGGTCTTTTGACATCGATGCCCTGGGGGGATTATGAGAACCATAATGGTAATTTGTGTGCTCCTGATAATCCTTCTTTTACAGGCCTGTGGTACTACGGTAGGAAAGTTGAACCCCGCGCTCACCAGTAAAATCCCTGCTCCAAAATTAAAAGGCCCGACCTATAACGATGCCATTGTCTTGGGAGTTGAATCCAGGGCTGTGATAAAGAGGTTTAACTGTAGAACCTACCTCCAGAGAAGGGAGCAACTTCCGACAAATTGTAAATAAGGTAGTGAGAGCAGGATTAAAGTAAATTCCATTTTTCTCGCCATATTTCGTACTTATATTCTTTTTCATTATCAACATGAGGGTACAATTTTACTGTTTTACCTGCAATAAAATCTATTGGGATAATATACCAAGAATCCTGCGGGATTATATAAATTGCTATTATGTCGCAGTCATCTTCGGTATATTTTATCTTGTTATTTGATCCATGACTGACCAACACATTGTAAGCATTTAATCTACTGCTTCTGTCAATTCTAGAAGAAGATTTTATTTGCACTCGACTTAATCCATTTCTATCTGTAATACAGTCATATGGCTGGTTGTCCCCAAAAGGCAAGCTTACAGCTATACCTAGCCCCATGGCTTTAGCCATGAATTTTAATTCAACAATATTCCCTTGTTCTTTCATGCGTCTACCAATTCCGCCATCTCACCATAATCATTATAGCTTCTTCACATCGAGCCAATATTAATAATCCCTCTGGGGAAATAGCTCATATCTGGGACTTCCTTTGTGCACTGGTGAAACTTTGCATCGAATAATTCCATTGCTCCTTCATGTGCAGCTTGAATACTATCAGCCTCGATTTCAGCGACACAATTACAATCCAGAGTTTTCCCATTAATCTTATGAGCGTGTATCTGACCAAACGTAATGTAGCATTTCATAGTTTTTCAATCTCCTCTGCTAGTCGGTCTGGAAAGAAGTCGCTCATCTTGATTTTTCCGCTGTGACATAACTCAATACAAGCTTTCTTTATATCTTCACGGCCTTTTACAAACCCAAAATCCATTGCTTTGGAAAGCATTTTAACGAAGGCCTCATTGTCCTCCAATTCCCCAAACTTTACTGCCTTTCTTGCGTCTGCTTCAAAGTCCATCATAGCTCCTTATCTTGAAGCCGGGAGATTCGCCACTTCAAATACCTTAAATAAAGTTTGAGAATTTCATTTGCTGCCATAAGCCCCATGAGAATTACAAATCCCCATACAAGCCATTCTGGAAATGTTAATGTGACCATATCAATCTCCTTTGTGATTCATTCACTATGTATCCTCCCACAAGGCTCACAGTAATCAGTCAAGCCTCTGCCGTGTTCGCACACAACCGGCTTCTCATATAACAAAGCTATATCAATTTCATCCTGAAAGGCTTGTTGAGATTCCTCATCCATATCTGGGTGAGTTAATAATTGTAGCAATAGTTTACGAGTCATCTGACTTATCCTCTGCTGCTTTTATCATGGCTTTGTAAACTGGTTCGGCGAAGTCCCTATCTTTTGTATCTACGTCCCAACAATCAATATGGGCTTGTTCCCCAGCATCAAGCATCCCCTCAGTAGGCTCTCTCGGTACAAGCACCATGTTCTCTTTACCCTCTCCCTGTAGCGCTCCTAGGATTATTTCCCTTATTTCATAGGAATTAATTTGAGATGCTACATTTAGAGAGGCTGACTGCACAGCGATCAGTAAACTATCTATCTTCTCCAAAGCCTCTTTAAATACCCCCTCTCTACGACAAGAAGCAGCTCGGGTAAGCTTGTCTTCGAGTTTCTGTGCTCGGGCTTTATGTTCAATATGGCCGCTTGCTAGGTTCTCAATTAATTGTTTCTGATCCTCACGCTCCTCTTTGTATTTCTGTGCTTGCACACCCTTTCTCTGTAATAGCACTACAGTTGCGTCCAACTTTGTACTACATGAATTACGCTCCTGTGTTAGTTTCTCTGCTTGGGCTATAAAATATTCTCTGTTGCTGAATACGTCTTTAAAGTCGTGAACTAACCTAGAATGTT
>CAJVYT010000306.1 GCA_913009765.1 uncultured candidate division Zixibacteria bacterium | reverse complement strand
TGAAAAAGTCCAACCTGTCTTTCAAGACCCTTCGACTCCGCTCAGGGTGACTTGAAAGACAACAACTTACAATTTGTCATACTGAGCGAAGTCGAAGTATGTTCCGAATTTAGAGGTTTTTCAACAAACCCCAAGGAGTGAGCTACCCAGCTGGGTATAATTTTATTTATGTATTCGCTTGAGATACGCTTCCATTTCGGGAATGCCGCCTTGGAAAATCAGATAGCCGTTATATGGTTCACGTTCGGTAATTTCATCAGCAATCGGATTCAGCATAATCTCTTTGACTTTTTCCAAATTATCAGTCTGCCCCAATGCCCATCCAAGTTTGATATAGGCAACCTCCGGCAGCATGTTTTCAGCCGGAATAATCCCCATCGCCATAAGGTCGCGCCCGGTATCATATACAAACATGTGGACATATCCCCACAGTGTTTGAACAGTCATATAAATAGCAACACCTTTAGCTGTCGCCCGTTCAATAGCAGGATAAATTAATTTATTGACATGCCCCAAACCTGTTCCTGCAATGACAATACCTTTGTACCCGTTGTCTATAAGCGAGTCGATAATATCAGGCTGCATATTAGGATAATAATACACGATGGCAACTTTTTCCTCAAAGTACGGATAGATTTTCACATCCCTATCTTTACGTCGGCACTTAAAGTTATCCTTTATGTGAGTGATGTTATCTTTGCTTATCATAGCTATTGGCGTGTCGCCGATAGTTCTAAAAGTCGATCGATAGGATGAGTGCATTTTGCGAACTCGTACACCTGAATGAAGCAGTCCGTACTCATCAGAGGTTGGACCAAACATACACACCATCACTTCGGCGATGTCGGACTCGGCGGCTGCTTTGGTGGCGTGGATAAGGTTAAGGGCAGCATCGGATGACGGTCTGTCTGATGACCGCTGAGAGCCGACCATCACAATCGGAACCGGTGAATCCTGCACCATAAACGAAAGGGCTGCTGCAGTGTGATGCATTGTATCGGTACCATGCCCGACGACTATACCGTCGATACCTTTTTCAATCTCTTTGCCGATAGATTTGGCAAGGGTTATATATTGTTTCGGACCCATATTTTCAGAAAATACTGCAAATAGTTTTTCGGTAGTCATATTACAAATATCAGCAAGTTCAGGAACAGCACCATAGAGTTCCCCCGGAGAGAATGCCGGAATAACTGCTCCGGTACGGTAATCTAAGCGAGAGGCAATTGTACCGCCGGTACCGAACAGTTTGACATTTGGTTTTTCTTCTGAATATGGGAATTCTTTTTCAGGAATTTTGTAGTGTGCTTCTTTATACCCATCTTCTTTCATATCGGTAATGGTATCGACTGAGATGCCAACATTGTATCCGGTAATCATTTTAAGAACAATATGTAAATCATCATCATTTTCTGAACGAGGCAGCACAATCCCCTTAAATTCACCACGAGTAGTCTGCACTGTGGCATCGCTCCAAACTCTTATTTTGTATGATTTGAGAATTTCGAGAGCTTTTCCTTTGTATCCTTTAAATAAATCAGCCATTTTAGATGCTCTCCTTTACAAACTTTGATAATTTGGTAAGAGCAATATTGCCAATTGCTTTGTGTCGTATCTGTCCCATAATCCAATGAAATTTTGCATCGGATTCTTTTGAGGTGTTTATTTGGTCAAATTTCTCGGACAACAATGGAATATACGATTTCAATTTTTCTTTATCGCGTCGTTTGAATTTGAGTTCTTCTAACATAGAATCAAACCGCATATTTGGATGTTGGTACAACTCAACTAACATGAGACGGGAGATTTCATAGTGTAAATTTTCTTCTTTGATAAACCTAAACATCCCCAAAACTTTGGAATATGTAAAATTATCAGATTGTGCATACTGTCCCTCAAGATGATGTAAATCAAAGGAGAAGAGCTTCGCAATAAAATTATAGGGAACATCGGTTTCATAATTTATACGTCGAATCATCATCATAAGATTATTTCGTAAAATATATATCCATGCAGATTCAGGAATTTTCCACTCTGCGAGAGTTTTCATCTCATCGGAGACATCATGCGGTAAAGTTTGTCTGATTTGTTCAATCCATTCCTCGGGGATTTGAATTGGGGCGGTATCGGTATCGGGATACATTCTATCTGCTCCCGGCAGAACTCTTTCAAAGATGGTTGTGCCGTCGGGCAGTCCTTTTCGAGTTTCGTTAGGAACACCCTCAAATGCCATTCGACAGCGTTCTTCAATAGTTTCTGTCGCAATTTGTCGGTCATATTCATCAGTCCAGAAAATAATTTGGGCATCATTTTCACCAGCTTTAAGAGCTTTCTTAATATAGTCACCATCGGCAAAAAAGAATTCCGGTCTCGGCATTTCAGATGAAAGCATGTTGGGGCGTTCAAGACAGGCAATCACTTTAAGACGGTCGGCAATTTCGTTTGAGAACATTTGCCCGGGTTGGGTAAAATGTGAGAGGATACCTTTGAAATTCGGAAGGTTGACTGCTATCAGTTTTTTGTTTTCATCTTTTGCTTTGAGGATATAGTGAGCAGATGATTTGAGTCTATCATAATCAAGTTCGACAACTTTCATTTTCCAATCGGACGGTTTGATTCTTTTGAGCAGTTCTTCTCTGATCTTCAAAAGAGCAACCTGTCGGAACGCTTCATTATGGGTCAATAGGGGAATCCATTTGATATGAGCCACACCCTTTATTTCAACACGAGTGCCACCCTCGGCAGAGACATTTACATCTTGGCGAGCAGCTCCGATACCTGTATAGACATTACCGGTAGAGCGAACAAGGAAACGTAAATACTGGCACGCTTCGGCAGCTTCTGTTGGAGTCAGCATTTCAGGATATGTAACTGTTTCTATCAAAGGCATGCCCAAACGGTCGGTACGGTAGACTCTTTCATGTCCGATATCAGAAATTTCGCGGGCAGAATCTTCTTCAATAGAAAGTTGGATTAATCGGATAGTTTTATTTTTTAAAGGTATCTCCCCCTCAATACCAATAATACCGGTTCTTTGAAATCCGGCAGGAATTGAACCATCAAGATATTGTTTACGCATAATATGTAATTCACCAACGACAGATTGTTTAGCCAAAAGTGAAATTTGGATTGCGATTTTTAAGGCATCGTTATTGATATGAAACGGCGGTGTATCATCAATTTCATACGTACAAGTCGTTTCATTTTTTAAACGGTAGGTAATATTTTTTCGTGTGCGGAATTCCATGAGAGCAGTACCGTCATATTCACCCAGTTCACTTAAGGTCGGACGCATATGACGAATAACCTCAGCATCATATTCATCTATATCATTGTAAACTGAAGCAGGGCATCGGCAGAACAATTTTTTTTCAGTTTTTAATTGCTGATGAATTTCAAGCCCGCATTTAAAACCAATTTTGGCATAATCTTCATTTGTCGCCGATTTGAAATCGATGTATTCAACTTTCTTTTTCGTCACATGAAAATTTTGTACCGCATCAAACATATCACTCATAATTGGATTTCCTGTACCCAAAAATTTTATCGTAACCGACTATCATAGGGTTTGCTGAAAAAGATCTTTAATATATCATCAGTCCGACTTGGTGAACTTTCTAACTACGAATCAGTCAGGAAAGGGTTCCTGACTGCTCAAGTTTAGTCTTTCGACTCATAATAAAGACTTTTTCAACAAACCTTTTAGAACGGGAACATACGCAACAAATGATGATTTGGCAATTTATTTAGAGATATTTTCCACTTAAAGTATTAGTTTAAACAAACCCTGTTATTCGCAATTATTACAGTTATTACACAACTGCTTGCATTATTTAAAAATTATTGAGATATTATAGATACAACTTAAATATTGCCGATACTAACAACATGATGAATAAGCGTTATTTAACAGAACTCATATTGCTTTGTTTTATTGTAAGCCATACTATACTGACGGCTTCGGAAAGACAAATCAGCTACCAAGGTCAGCTTACGGGTATTGACGGTACTCCTGCTGCCGATGGGGTATATTCTGTCGATTTTATACTCTACACCGATTCTGTCGGCGGTTCAGTTGTTTGGGCTGAAAATACGAATGTGCAAACATCAAATGGACTATTTTCATATCAGATTGGTTCATCAAATAATTTAAGCAGTTCTCTTTTTCAACAATATCCGACATTGTTTCTTGAACTTCGGATAGGAGGTGAAGCTCTTCTCCCCCGCAGTCGGCTTGGTGCATCTGCTTATACCTTCTCGGCATCTGAAATAAGCGGTTATGACAGTATCGGGCTTCAGACTATCCAAACAGATTCTGACAATCGCAGCCTGACAATTTTTGATTTGCTTGGTAATAGTTATATAACTCTCCAACATAAAATTGGAGACTCAGCGTTGATACTTCCCGACTCATCTGTAAATGCAGAAGAGATATTAAATGAACCCGGGCTTACCTCATCAATAGATATTTCACTTACTACTCTCACAAATAGTGAAATGATAGATCTTACGACCGTAACAATAGAGACACCGGCTGATGGTTATATTGTGTTGTATGGGAAATGTTATCTGTTATTATCGGGGACAACCGGAGCCAATTCAGCAATAGTACAAATTGATGAGAATGAAGGGGGCGGAACACAGTTTCCATATTACAATATCGCCGGTTTGTCCGGTTATCAAAATTCAGGGACAAATTATTTTCCGATATTTGTAACGAGGACTTATTATAAACCACAAGGAATTTACACTTTTCGTTTAGAGGCAAAATCTAATAATCCGCTTCCTGCTGTTGCCCAAAGTTGGGATCATATCTTAACGGCATTTTATTATTCTACTTCGTACAGAGGTGTTGAAGCAGTTGTCACCAACCCGTTTCAGTATGACAATGCTTTACCTATTATTGTTGATAGTACAAGAGACACACGACAATTTTATAAAGTAGATTTGCGGGAACTTGAGATTAAAGATAAAAAAGAATAGTTATTTGAGCAGAATCATTTTCTTTGTTTCTGTTTTATCGTCAGTTTCTAACTTATATAAATAAATTCCACTTGCGACAATATTTCCGCTGACACTTTTTCCATTCCATCTCACTGTATGATTTCCTGCCTCCTGTACAGCTTGTATCAGCGTATTTATTTTTTGACCAATAATATTATACACTGAAATCTGCACTTTTGTTTTTTGCGGTAATGAATAACATATTACAGTTTCCAAGTTAAACGGGTTGGGATAGTTTTGATTTAAGAAAATAACATCATTGTTCTCAGCTTCTATATCGGGTAGTCCTAAAAGAGGAAACTCATAATTATACAGCATAACCGTTTGACTATCATGTACTGCAATCATGCCAGATCGGAAGAGCACACGTCTGAACTCCAGTCACACTGATATATCTCGTATGCCGTCT
>CAJVYT010000305.1 GCA_913009765.1 uncultured candidate division Zixibacteria bacterium | reverse complement strand
AAATCTTATCCAGCTTATTACATTTGCCCTAAACATAATGGTCTATATATATCCTCTAAATATGCCAAAAAACATCTATAACAATTTAATACAGCGAATGCGTACCCGCATCGCTGATTACGGCGTTATCTGTAAGAAAATGAAAAAAAATGATATAGCTCAAAAGCTCAATGATACACTTCAACGTTTCAATATGGATACTGCGATATGGACTGATTTAATTAATAAATTCAGAGAAAAGCTAGATCTACTTTGTGATGCTGGCAAGTACAACAAATTATTCAAGTCTCTATTTTCTTCAAATGAATTAAATGAATTCCATAGCTATGTATTTGAAGTGTTGTTCGCCCATGATTTCGAATCAAAGAATCAATCGCTTATTTATGAAGTTAATCTATTGTCTGATGATAATTCTTCAGTAGATTTTTGTTATATGCTCGACGATAAAATAACAATAAATTTTGAGCTACGGTTGATAAGGCAAAGAAAACAAATAACAAGCTCGATCAAAGCGCAACTTAATATGAGCAACTCATTTGAAATATCATTAAATGGTGAAGATGAACAAGATGACACTGTTAGGAGTCAAAACCTTATATTAAGCAAATGCCAAAAAGATGATGGCACCCCGTTTAAATTTAGCGAACCTAAAGAGGGATTATATAATTTTATAGTGATAAATTTATCTGAGATTCATCTTGGCATGGTTGATAGATATGATTGTAATTTAACAATGTACGGGGATAGCAGTGTGCCTCCACATTGTAGAAGAGGTATATTCGGAATGTATCAAAACCTATCAGGCAATCCTTCGGATAAAGAAAAAGAGTTTAGTGATAAGTTTAAGCATTTTCGTGAAACTATACATGGGATTTTATTCGTTCGATATGCAAAAAATAGTGACATCTTGGGTGGTATATATATTCACCGAGAATTGGAATATTATATGGCTACTAATACCAATTTAATAAATGAAGAAGATGCAACGACAATTGAGAGGAAATTGTCTTCATTTCTAAAATCATGGCAAAATACATGAGGAGATAACAAAACATTGCTCTGAATGCCTGCCAGCAGTGCTGATTTTGACTTTAATTGGCTTATTAGTTTTTAATCGTCTTTAGAGCATTTCGGTGTCTTACATGTCAGGCATCAGAGAATTCGTCGTTATAAGATAATAAAATTAATAGCATATTAAAAATTGCTCTTTGAAATATTAAGCTGGAAAGGGGACAATCCTTTCCAAATCCTCAAGAAGGAGGTCGTAAAATTGACCAAACTTTTGAGTTCACCCACTTTGTTTTGGGTCTGGTAACCCTTGAAGTCTGGCTGATGGGTGATAAAGGGCAGGAGGGAAAAAGTCCATCTCCATTGAAAAATGGAAGGACAACCTGTTACAAATACCAGTTTGTTTCAGGTATCTCATTAGAGATATAATCCCCGATGGTTGCAGTCAGAATGCCATTGCTTGGTGGTTTCTTCGAAGCCGCAAGAACAGACACTTGCGGGGGAGATGCAGGTGTTTTTGTCTGATACCCCTTGCAATCGTATAGCAAAGCAACCATCGCCCACTTAATATTTCAAAGAACAAATAAAACTTATAACAAATTAATGGAGCGAATGCGAAGCATCGCTCATTACTGCGTTAGGTGTATGAAATAAATTAACCATTATTCCTCTGGAGGTGCTTTATGGGCTTGCTTGAACTCTTTAATCAATGGATTATTGAAAGAGGTTCCGCTGTTGTACAAGAAAAACATATTGCGCTTTTTCGTGACCAACTTGTCGAGGCGGATAAAATAAATCTTGCTTTGGAGTCGGAGAACAGCATTCTCAAAAATAAGGTAGAGACCCTTGCGCCTGAGCTTCATGAGGCGAGGCAAGAGATTAAACGCCTCAATGATGTCATCGAGACTCATCGAGAAAAACAAGACATTAGCAAACTTGATGATGTCACCGAAGATATCCTCAAGATATTCTTTAACGCTGGCAGAGAACTTTCTGTCCGAGACTTTGGGAACTTCCCTTCTAATGTTGTTCGGTATCATTTCGACCTCCTGTTAAAAGATGGGTTGATAACACAGACCAAAACAGATTTTGAGCCTCTGAGCGAAGAGACAACAGTCATGTACGACCTTACTCCTTCTGGTCGTAAATACATTTTTGAAAATAAAAGCACCTAACAAGCGGATAGACATGAATGCATACCACAATAGTCTTTTAACGGACTGCTTATGTCGTTCAGTGGTATGCATCAGTCATCCTTGTCGTTAGGAGGAAATATGGGAACCATTAACGACATTCACAACCTCATCAGCAAACTTATCAACATCACAAAGGATAGGCAGTTCGCAACCGAAATACTTAAAATTCAATCTCTTGTATCTACGTTGCAAGCCGAGTATGCAACGACTCATGAGAAATACAATGACTGCCTTTCTGCAAACATTGAGCTTAAAAATAAAGTGTCTGAGTTGGAGAAAGCAAATACGCAACTTCAGAGTCTTAATTCTGATGAAACGTCTAACCACAGTGATGAAGAAAGAGATGATACTTCTTGGCAAAAAGCAGGCCGATAATTTAGACATACAAAACACCTCCTAACAAATTAATAGAGCGAATGCGAAGCATCGCTCATCATGCCGTTAGGCATATTAAATGAAAGTGCCAAACCTACTCACACCAAAGGAGATTTTTTATATTATTATTGGATCTCACATTTTTGCTTTTGTGTGGGTGTTTACCCATTCAATTTATGTAATGAATACTGGCTTTTCCTTGCATAGCATACTTTTCCATGCAGTCTTAAACAAAAGCATTTCTCCGTTGTTATATCTTATTTGCGCGATGTTGCTGCAATTTGGTGTTATATATATATTGTCATTCATCTCTGCAATTCCAGTGTCATTTTTACAGATAGTTCTTAAACCTGTCAGAATAAATCGGTGCGCCATAATAATGAGTATTTTACTTATCGGTTTAGCGTATTTTACCGGCAAGTGGAATTTATATATAGGCACAATATTTATAAGTGAAATAGCAAATGCTGCTTTAGGTCTATGGGTATGGGGCATTTTTATTACGATTGGAATTATTGCAACTCATCAATTTAATCAAAATATTCAAACTAGGACAAAAAGGATCCGCAACGCCTGAGGCGCATGAATAAAAGCATATGGGGGCAGGTCTTGTATCTTAACAGAGAGGGATTTGGGGTCAAACCTAAACAATACACTTTACAAAAATATGAGAGGCGGCCTAACAAAATAATGAACCTAACGACTTTGTCAGGTCACTTTTTTGAGTCCCTGTTGCTTTTCTATGTTTTTCGGTTATCATAATCTTACTGCCTATGCCGTCGTAGGTTATTACGTCGTTAGGCTCAAGTAATACAATGGCTATAACATTGGTAAAAACAAACGGCTCCGGTGATTTTAAAGATTCAGAATTAAAAAAGAGATCAAAGGAAAGTTCGCTAAGCCCCAAAACACTACATTATAAGGCTATGGCACACAGTAAAGAAGTTGCTTTTGTATCCCTTGATCGCTGGCCTGAATTGAGCGAGATGGTAGTTTATGATCTTTTTGTCCCCGTTCATACTCGACGACACGGCATTGCAACTGCGGTGCTAAATGAAGTGGAACGTATCTCAGCTTGCGAGGGCTTCTCAACTATTAGCATATTCGCTTCGCCATTGAACCATGGTATCACAGAAGATGCTCTTTGTGATTGGTATAGTCGGAGAGGATATGTACGTGATTCAAATGATAGAAGAAAATATATAAAAATAATCGGCTTTAAGCATTGGTACGCGCACGACAAATTCTGCAAAGCTATATATATCCTTGCTACACGTGCTGAGGATGTCCGTACAGGATTGCTCCATTCTTGGCAAGATTCTTTACGAGGGCTTAATGATGAAAAGTTACCCGATGATCTTCAAAAAGATTTCATATGGATAAAAAAGCAATTACATAAATTTCATGAATACTGGAATGGCCAGCTTGACGATTTAAAAAGAATGGAAAAAATAGACCCCACGTACAAAGAAAAATACGCTCTTCTTTATCCTACCGAGGTTGAAGCGACATTGAGAAGAATAAACAAGAAAACGGGTGCAGCAATCGCTCACAGAATTTATAATGTTTACGATATCTTAAATACGAGAAAATGGCAGAGCCTAACAACGCACTGCACTGAATGCAGACCACAGGACGCTTTTACAGACTGACTATGACTTATGATTTTCAAAACGATTTCTTGCTCTTTTAAGTCATTCGGTGGTCTGCATCAGTGAGTTTGAGCGTTCGGGTGCGCTGCGCGCACCCGAATGCGGAGCTGAGCTATCGCTCCCTACCGCTGATTTATTCGGATGTGCGCTGATTCGCACACCCGAACAAATCCGCTGGAACGAAAGTCGTCACGGACTTCAAGCTTCGCTTGAGCCCGTTCCTACTTCGCTCAGCTCCGCATTATCTATAAAAAATGACAAGAAAGAAAGCCAACAAAGATACCCAAGCAGATATATTGCAGACTAATAGTCTCAGACGGTGTGCGTTATGTTTCGAATATAATTTTGACTTTAGTCTGAAGAAGGGTCAAATTGCTCATATAGATCGAAACAACAAGAACAAAAAACCTTCAAACTTAGTTTTTCTATGTTTGGATCATCATGACGACTATGATAGTACTGCCAGCCAGTCAAAAGGGTGGACAAAGGAAGAGCTGAAACGAGCTAAGAAGAATTTGGATGGAGTTATTAAGAAGCACCGGGATGAAATATTGCCGGAAATTATGAGATTAGATGCAAGTAAGCCATTAGTTAATAAAAAAGTAATTATAAAAGAAAAGAGACATGTGATTACTCCTGAAATATATAAACTTAGAATCCCCATATATCATGCTTATCATGATCTTGTTCGGAAGATTATAGGACATGCTAAAATTGATTTTGATGATCTTTTCGAATTTGCAAACAAAACACATGAAGCTCTTTTTTTATATGATGAAAATATAGTCGAGTTTATAAATCTAGTTTTTGAAAGAGGAACTCGGTTTCGATATCTGAACAAAATTCAAGAGAATCCTCGTCTAGAAGACAAGGAAAATTGGAATTCAATTATTGAAGAAAAGTCTGAGTTGCTTGGGTGGTTTCACGATAATTTTGAACAGGGGCGAAAGCTCTTTAAGCAATATTTACATTTTGGATAAGATAACAAGTAGGTGCATTGGAATGAGTACCAGCGACGTTGATTTTGACCTTTTTTAGCTATTGGTTAACAAATCAGTTTATTTGGTATTTATATGCTTCAGGTACTCATCCATGACCTCGGCGTTAGAGAAATATAAAACTGCATTATAACCATACAAATATATGTATAATGATATTGCCATTAAACCATATATATGATATTGTTTTATTATGGCATTGACGAAATTCGAATGGGACGAAAAGAAGAA
>CAJVYT010000304.1 GCA_913009765.1 uncultured candidate division Zixibacteria bacterium | reverse complement strand
ACACACTTGCATTTCAAATTCTTTTACGTATTGTTTTTTTGTTTTTGTTTTTCATGATCCGGCGACCACCGAGATCTACACTCTTTCCCTACACGACGCTCTTCCGATCTCGTTCTGACGTAGCAAGTGAAAACGAGGCAACCGCTTTACCGCCCGATGTATAGCGAAGTTCGGGATCTTTACCAAGTCTCCCTATTAAAATTGCTTTATTTACTGACATAATTCCCTTTCTGTTTTCATCTTCCTCTATTTATCGGTTTATCTAAAGAGGATGTATTAATTTTCTCAAAGCCAATATACAACCGATTTTTTCACGATGCAAGTGTGATGCGATAGTCAATAAAATTAAACTGACACACCCTGTCAGTGAGAGAGCGGAAATTATTCAACCAAGTACCCGAATTGGAAGCAATAAAATCTGTAGGACAGAACTATGTTTATTTCGAGAGATGTTTTATCTTCTCGAGTGCCATTGGGATAAACTTGTCATTATCAGGTGCAAATTCTATATATAACTTAAAAGCATTGACAGCTTCATTATTTCTTTTAAGTTTTTCTAGAGCAACACCCTTGTTCAGGTATGCTTCATAGATATGTTTGCTTTCGTGAATAGCATTGTCGCAATCTTTGACAGCCAGCTCATATTCTCCCGCTTCATAATAAATTTTTGCCCGATTAATATATCCCTGAGCGTAAGTCGGGTCAATTCGCAAAGCTTCGTTGATTGATTCCAAGGCATTATAATAATCTTCCTGTTCAAGATATGTCATAGCAAGGTTGTTATACGCTTCAATATAATTCGGATAAAGTTCTATCGCTTTTTTGAAATCACGAACAGCATTTACAAATTGATTCGCCTGATAATAGGCATCTCCTCTATTGGCAAATAATTCTTTATCAGTAGAATCAAACTGAATTGCTATACTGTAATAAAAAATTGCTGAGTCATATTTTTCAAGTTGGGTATATGTCAAGGCAGTGTTATTATAAACTTCATAAAAGTCGGCTTTAAGAGATAACGCATGGGCATAATCAGCCAATGCTTTTTTGTATTCACCTAAAGTATGGTACACCAACCCCCGATTATTGAACATCCGAGCATCTGAAGAATCAAGTATTATCGCTTGAGAAAATTCCTCAAGAGCCTTTTCATAATGCCCTCGATGAAAGTCATCGATTCCCTTGTTGTTCATCTTCTCCGCATCTGAAATTCCCTTTGAACAACCTAAGGTACACAAAGCTATTAACATAGCTACAATATATTTTGATTTTATCATGCCCATATCCTCTTCCATATTTGTCTCACAAATCGCAATGTCACTTTAAACGGGTTGATATAAGAAGTCGACCCGTCATAAATAGTTTCTATCATAACCTCTGATACTTCACATCCGACAACACCTGCTTTAAACAACATCTCCGATTCAAAATCATATCCGATAGTTTTTAACCTCAATGCTTTTAATAGTTCAGTCGGGATAAGTCGATAACCGGATTGACTGTCACGAACTCTTTGAGTCGAAAAAATAGAAATAATAAGAAAGGTCAGGTTATTGGTCAGCCATCTTTGAAAAGGCATATCCTTGTCCATAGAAATATCACGGGTTCCCATGATAAGCCGTTTGCCGTTATCTAAGGCAAAGAATTTTGGTATATCTTCGGGAAGATGCTGTAAATCGGCATCAATGGTTAAAACCGAGCGGTAGTTATTTTCAATAGCGTATTCAAATGCTGCTTTCAATGCAGCTCCTTTACCTTTATTATGAATAAAATTAATATGATTCAAATTATGTTCTTTTAACAGTTTGAGGGTGTTATCTTTTGAACCGTCATTTATAAATAATAAATTTGAATCACAGACATATTTTCGAAGACGTTTTGACAGTTCAGGTATATACTCGGCAGCATTATATGCCGGTACAACAACCAAAACCGAAAATTGATTTATTTCAGCATTCATATTCATATCATATCATTTCTTTAATATTTAATCAACAATTATAAAACCGAGCCATTTAAGATGGCATAATAAAAATTGAACTAAAATCAGCAATAAATTGTTTTGAGGTAAGATTATTGTTTGACTTCTTTTAATAATGAAAGAGCTGTTTTTGATTCTACTCCTGCATGACGACATTCCATAAGTAATTTATGGTATATTCCAAGCATAGTGCTGTGTTCTGGATTATAGAACTGCCCCGGATGAAAAATTATACTCAAGGCACCACCAATAGATTTTATATGTTCAATCATCTTTTGAAAGGCTGTGATTGCATCTTTTCCATATTGTTGCACTATACAAGCATCCATTACTACAATTGGAATTTCCCATAAATCAATAGTCTTATCATTTTTCAGATCATACGGCTGAAAACATCCACCAAGACCTGCTCTGTACCCAATTCGTTTGACATATCCGAGTGATTCATCTACTTCAATGCCATTTGATGCTAAGAATGAAAATGATTTTTGAGAATCAAACTTTAAGTAATGGGCTCTTCCCGCTTGAATTGGAATAGATAATTCATCCTGCAATTCATTTCTTTGTGAATGGAACAAATCTTCCTTGAGAAAAGTATTGTAATTATAATGCATTCCTAAGTCCCAACCATCAGGGACAATTTTAGCTAAATCTATAATTCCCTTGATTCCGCTTCTTGTTCCGAATCTTCCATATTCTCCATTAATAAGATAAAAAGTGGATGTATAGCCGAAATTTCTTTCGATGTCAATCATACCTTTTACATTGTCAAAATAAAATCTTTTTGGTGTTACATAATTACGAATTATCCACCATAAGTTTCCTATTCGGGGTAAGCGAAAACGAGTTAGCGGGAGAAGTACTCTGTAAGCTCTAACTATTTGAGTCCAAAAATCATTTCCATAAAGAACATCACAATCGTGAGAAAGTACTACAACAGGTGGTTTCACCAAGTCTTTAAGTTCAAAATTAGGTTTACAATTTTCTACCATACCACCAAGTGCACCAACGAGTACAGCTACAGCTTCATTAAACGCCGGTACTTCTAGTAATCCACTTTTTAATCTCGGACTGTCTAAAGATGAAAATCGACCATGCTCATCACGTTTTGTCAATTCAATTTCTTCTTGAGCTGTTAGTAAATTAAAGAGATTTCCAAATAAATTCCATGTAGGAATTAATGTTCCTGACACATGCTGATACCATAAAGGTGCTGATTCATTTTGTAATGGAGTCCACCCTTCACCTGTTGGCTTAGGAAGCTTATTCCATAATATAAGTTTTGTATTGTTGAAATCTACTTGGTATATATCATCGGGTTGGAGTTCCGCTCTAATATCAACAGGAATTACTATTTGGTTCTTTCTAACATGAACAGCTTCATCATAGGGAAGAAATCTGACAATTGTATCATTAAAATGTTCCACAATTTCTTTTGAAAAGAATAACCGTATATGGTTTTCAATTTGTTTCTTAATATAATCAATGCGTGCGGAGTTCAACCAAGTACTCCTTCTGTAAATATACGGCTGATATACCAATCATTGAACAGGTCATGCGATGGTCTTTCTTCTGCTGATTGAGTAGAATAAATAACAGCAGCATACCCTCTTTGAAAGTGATAAAACCCTAAGGATTTAGCAACTTTTTTAATAAGCAAATCAAAAGGGTGATTTGTAACATGCCAACCTCTAATACCTGTAGCACCCATATCTCTTGTTCCGATTACAGCTTCATAAATCAATCGTTTCAATAGATATTCAATTGTAAACTTTCTATTTTTATCCTGAACAACTAAAACATCTACAAGGCATCCGATACCATCGTCACCTAACGAATAGACAACCCAACCAACTAATTCGCTGTCAACATATATTGTTTTAAAAACACCTTTGACGTAAGGATTTTCAAAAATCCTCCATTGAAAATACTCTGAATCTCTATAGATTGTTTTTCCACCGTAGGTATCAATAAATTTTTGGCAGACATCTCCTACTTCCTGTGGAGCTTTAACTAATGTTTTGATAGTTATAGAATCTTGTTTCCCAGGTTTGTTCATAATCAATTTAGTAGATGATACAATACGAGTACACCCAAGACCGATCTTATACATTAAGGTTATTATACTTTTGGTATCAGTTTTACTTAGCA
This sequence comes from uncultured candidate division Zixibacteria bacterium, assembly GCA_913009765.1. The sequence continues at coordinate 1,336 of CAJVYT010000304.1, read as the reverse complement.
TTGATACTGCTCTAGAAGAAAACGGTAAAAATATTTGAGTAGTCTTAAATGGAATTTTAAAATTTATTCGTTCTAATGCTTTTGTTGCGGTAGTAAACCCCCAAATATACACAAATTTATTTTTTTCAGCATAATCAAAAAACAAGTCATACATTTTTTTGAATATTTGTTTTCCTCTATATGCGGGATCAACTAATGTCCCTTCTGATTTTGCTGTCCAAAAGATTCCGTTTTCATCAATCATTTTTATAGGGATAAAAGTCTGAGTTCCTACGATATTGTCATTGTCAACCGCAACGGTATAAAGAGGTTTATCAGGTTCATATGAATTTTGCAGAAAAACCCAATGCCATTGTTTAAGAGTTCTGTTTGTTTTATACCATCTATTATGAAGATCATTACACTTTTCAGCTTCACCATCTTTAATTAATCGAACTTCCACACTTTGCTCCTGCCACACGTAACAAATAATTTATGCAAATATAGATAATATCAATATCACACACAATTAGAAAATATTTTATATATCTTGACTTCTCATCGTACGATTATTTAGTTTGTTACATGTCTCAAAAGCGAATTATAATTTTCGGCTACGCCGGCTCGACGCATGTGTATAAATGGTCTAAAGCACTTTCTGATAGAGGCTTTAATGTACGTGTTGTGAGCTTAGGAGATGAAAAGATAGATGGCATCGATGTCGTTACTTTTCCAAAATCCGGAAAACTATCTTATGTAAAATATGCATCTAAAGCAGCACAAACAGCCTTAGAATTCAAGCCGGATATTATCCATGTTCATTTTGCCGGAGGGCATGGATTATGGGGTATCAAAACCAAATTTAAACCTATGGTAGTTTCTGTATGGGGTTCTGACGTTACCGAAGCACCAAACTCTTTTTTTAATAAGTTATTGGTTACAAGAATTTTATCTAAAGCTACAAGAATCACTTCAACCTCTGAATCGTTGAAGAAAACAACTATTGAACTACTCCCTACTACATCTGACAAGATTTCTGTTGTTCCGTTTGGAGTACAAATACCAAAACAGATATTTGAATTTCCAAAAACCGATAACATTTCTGCTGTTTATTTAAAACAATTAGAATCTGTTTATGCTCCCGATATACTTCTAAAAACAGTTGCAATAGTGAGAGATAAGTTTCCATCGTTCAAACTCACGATGGGGGGGGCAGGGTCAATGGAAAAGCAGTTGAAAAATATAGTTAAAGAATTAAAACTGGAAGACAATGTAAGCATTATTGGATTTTTTGAGATCGGAAGAGCGTCGTGTAGGGAAAGAGTGTAGATCTCGGTGGTCGCCGTATCATTAAAAA
>CAJVYT010000303.1 GCA_913009765.1 uncultured candidate division Zixibacteria bacterium | reverse complement strand
AGGACGCTGTATTGTACACGAAGAGTTCAGCCCGGAAAGTGTAAAAGCAGTACGAAAGGATTACCCCGGTGTTAAAGTTCTGGCACATAGCGAATGCAGCCCTACGGTAGTGCAAGAAGTGGACATGGTAGGCGGAACCACGGACATGCTTAAATACGTAAAGGCTTCTGATGCAAAAAACTTTATGTTGGTAACAGAATGCGGACTGACAGATCGCATGAAAACGGAAATAAAAGACAAAAAAGTGGTTGGTACTTGTGCCATATGTCCCTATATGAAAAAAGTCATGCTAAAAGACGTTCTAACAGCCTTAAAAAATCCAACACCGGAGCAGATAATTGATTTACCCGAAGACATCCTAAAAGGGGCTAAAAAGAGTTTAGATAAGATGATTGAGCTAGCGGAACAATAAAACCTACAACACCCTTTAGTCATACCCGCCCCGTATCTCAGTACGGGATAAACTCCGACGAGTATCCATCACAATTTACCACACTGTTAATTAGGTGGACTCCCGACTAAATCGGGAGTGACAACAATCTACCTCCACCTCCTGTACCGTCTTTTACTTCCTGAACTACCCTACCTACTTCCTGAACTTGTTTCAGGATCTTATCACCACACAACATGGTCCCAATAGAATATCTCAGGCAATTTCGATTAGGTGAATACGCTATTTTTGATTTTTTAGCTACTTTTCTGTTTATTGGTCTTTTAGCACCTTTGCTATCAAAGCTTTTTCTAAAACTTCGATTGGACATACCAAAAAAGAACTGGTTATTTTTGGCGGTACCCATCAGTATCCCCTCTCATTTGCTCGCGGGGACCCTAACCCCCATGACCCGAGATTTTATGGATATGCAAGGTCACTATATTCTAAAAATCATCATTATAGGACTAATTATTCTTGGTCTACGAGGGATTAAAATAGTTAAGAAAGGGAAGAAGAAATAAAGTATTTTTTTTTTTCAAGCAGAAGACGGCATACGAGATATATCAGTGTGACTGGAGTTCAGACGTGTGCTCTTCCGATCTGCTTTAATAAATGTCTTTTTCATTATAAGTCAAATATTTTACCGGGGTTCAAAATATCTTGTGGGTCAAATTGCTTTTTTATCTTTTGCATCAAAGAAACAGCATTTCCGTGTTCTAATTCAAATAAATTCTTATGCCCCAAACCTATACCGTGTTCTCCCGATATAGTACCATCAAGCTTAAGAGTTTTTTTAATGATTAAATCGTTTATTTCAAGAGCTTGAGACCATTTCTTTTCGTCTGTTTTATCTGCCAGAATAAGAGCATGGAGCAAACCCAACCCAACATGACCAAAGGCGTGTATGAGGATGTTAAATCTATTGCTTAAAGTATGACAATAATCTACCATCTCTGGAAGTTTTGAGATAGGAAAAGCAACATCATTTCGTAAAATCGTATACCCCGGTTTTCTATGTTTTATAGCATCAGTGACAAAATGTCTTATTTCCCATGGATTCTGTCTGCCCGCGAGTTTTAACTCAGTTCCTCCAAACTCTTCACAAATAGATGCTGCCATTTCATTATTGGATTGTAGTACTTCTTCAGAACCGTGGAATTCTAAGAATAAAGCAGGGACTTCTTGTAATTTATAATCTTTTAGCAAATTCAATGCTTCCATAACGTTTTTATCCAAAAATTCAATAGCGGCAACATCTATACCGTATTTACATATTTCAGAGACAGCTTTTGCTGCATTAATCTCTGAATCAAATTTGAAAGCTGTTTTTAATCGTCCTTCGGGTAATCCGGCTAATTTGAGAGTGACAGCGGTAATGACAGCTAAAGTGCCTTCAGAACCTGTGATAAGGTCAACTAAATTATATCCGCTTGAGCGTTTTATGGCTCTATTACCGATTTTCATTATTGTTCCGTCACCGGTTACAATTTCGAGCTCTAAGATATACTCTTTTGTACCACCATATTTGACAGAGTAAATTCCTGATGCGTTGGTTGAAACCATACCGCCAATAGTTGCTAAATCGCCTGACCCCCCTGGGGATGGCGGGAAAAAGAGAGACTCACGTTTCAAGTATCTGTTTAAGTCGTCATAGATAATACCCGGTTGGACTTTTACTTGTAAATCATCAACCCAAAACTCGATAATATCAGTCATTTTACTGACATCTAAAACAATCCCATTTGCTGACGGTATAGTCGACCCCTCTAAAGCTGAACCGGCACCTCGAGTTGTCAGAGGAGTTTTGGTTTGAATACACAGTTTTATAATTTCAGATATTTGTTTTGCCGAATCTGCCCAAACAACTGCCAGTGGAATTACCGCATCAAGAGTGGATTCATCTTTGGAGACAACATTTAATTGGTCAGTATGGTTGGAAACTTGTTTTTGCGGCAGAATCTGTAATAATTTTTCTACTATCGACATTATTTTAATATTCCAAATTTCTGAGTGCCAAAAAAAACGGCTCCCAATCTTTTATCCGTTTAGGTTTAGACTCAAGCAGTTTCTTATCTTTATCTGATAAAAGATTCTTATCAACTATGACAAGAAAAACATACTCATCAAACCAGTCATCATACATACTCCAAAAACCGTCTTTACCTACTTTTGTACCCCAGCTGTTTTCAACCAGCCATTTGACTGTTGCTCCCGATTGGGCGGTGTCGATTCCTGTAAGGACCATCGCATGATTTGGCGAAATGTCTCCATAAAGTATGCGGTCTTTTTTGGACATTTTAAAATCAAGATTAAGCGTTTTGTTGTAGTCATAGATGTCAACATCAAAGATAGCACCCGAATTGTAATTATCTTTCCCGACATCACAGGCAAACCACACAGCTTGAGAATCAATCAAAGATAATCTGGCGTATTTTTTTAAATCTTTGATAGGAAGATTGATCAAGTCGAAATCACTTTGTTCGTATATATTCCGGCTTTCTTCTAAGATATAACGAGTATCGTAATCCATAGTCGGATTGTTTACAATAGCGACATATTCAGATGCTGTAGATGAGTAAAATTCATTATAGAATGATTTCGGAGTAAACTCTTTTTCAATAATTTCTTTTGGAGTTTTGGTCGTATCATCTTTATCTTTAAACTCATAGCGGAACACAAATTTTGAGGGCGGTTTTCCATAATTGAGAACTAAAAATTGATATAATTCAGACAACATTTCATCTTTACGTTTGCGAAGAGCTTTGACATCTTTTCCGTTTTTATTCATTTCACGAAGCTCGGCAGCATCAGAGCGAAGGAGAGTTTTTCCAAGATTGTTTAAAGTGGCAGTTGCTGATGACTGTTTTGTTTCAGGCATAATTTCTTTTGGAACAACTCCATATTTTTCAATAAGATTCAAGAAATAGTTCATCCAACCACCATCGCCAAAAAGAGAGCTGAACTCACCTTGCAGTGAACGGTCGTCAAGAGGACGGTCACGCAGTTCAATGATACGTTCTAAGAAGAAATTCCCTTTTTCTAGTTTATCATAAAATGCAATGAATGATTCAGAAAGTTCAAAATCGGACAGTTGTAAATCTGTCATAACTTTTGAAGATATCATGTTGTTACCGGCAAATGCCCAGCATCTTCCCGAATTTTTCTGGTTAGTGATTCCGGTCGGTTTTAGTTTTAAACTAAACAATTTATTGTGGCTGATAACTTTTTCATGGTTTAGGGAAATATCTTTAATTTTGTTATTCGTAACCATATTAATGAGTTGGTCAGTATTTTCAACTTTATTCAAATTTGTTTCAAATTGATTAAGTAATTTTTCGTCAATGGCTCCATCTTTGGCAAAAGCAGATGCTGACAAAAGGAATATTGCGGTTACAAAAAGCAGTAATCTTGAATTCATATTGACTCCTTTAATTTAGAGTGACAAAATAAAGGTATTTTAATAATAAATCAAGTAATTGTCCAAAACAGATTTACATAACTGATTGTTGCTATTAAAAATAAAATTTCATACATTATCGAATAAATATAATATAAGTAAGTAACTGTATAGAAATGTATGAGCAAAAAAAATAAAAAACAAAAAGTAAAGCCGCAGGTTCTTAAAGGATTTCGAGACTATCCTCCAAGAGAGCAGATAGCTCGTGAGAAAATGCTTGCCAAGATTCGTGATTCTTTTGAATTAATGGGATTCCTTCCGCTTCAAACAGCATCGCTTGAGCTTGCTGAAACCTTGTTAGGTTCGCACTACAATCAGGATTCATTAAATGAATTATTTGGCTTTGAGGGACCCGATGAAGTTAATATGGCATTGCGGTATGAATTTACGGTTTCTTTGGCTCGGTATGTGGCAAGTAATCCGACTTTAGCCTTACCTTTTCGGAGATACCAATACGGCAATGTCTGGCGTGTGGATAAACCGGGACCGGGCAGATACCGGGAATTTATGCAGTTTGATATAGATATTGTCGGTACACAAAATTTGCTTGCTGATTCTGAAATAATTGCCACGATGGTGTCGACAATGCAATGTCTTAATATCAATAATTATAAAGTAAGATTTTCAAATAGAAAAATTTTAAACGGTCTTATAGAGTATTCTGCTATACCTCAAGAAAAAACTTCTGATGTACTTCGGGTGATTGATAAACTTGACAAGCAGGGCAGAGATGCGGTTATACAGGAATTAGGTCAGGGGAGAATCGATGTTTCCGGTGATAAGATAAAAGGTGTTGAACTCGAAAACTCTCAAATAAGCAAGGTCGAAGAATTTTTAGATATCGCATCTGATAAAAACAATATTGCGTTGGACAAAGTTGAAAAGTTATTAGGCTCTATCGAAATTTCTCAAACCGGAATCAATGAACTGAGGATTATTTTAGACAATCTTAAAAATATGGATATTGATTTTTCTCAAACAGAAATAGATTTAACCATTGTTCGCGGACTTGGATACTATACCGGACCTGTTTTTGAAACGACTCTTTTAGACCTTCCTGAATACGGCTCCGTATTTTCAGGAGGAAGGTATGATAATTTAGTTGACCGCTTTTTAGGGCGTTCTATTCCCGCGGTCGGTTCATCAATTGGAGTTGATAGACTGCTTGCGGCTCTCATAGCTTTAGATGCTCTTGAGATGACAGAAGCAACTTCAAAAGTTTTGGTAACAGTCATGGATAAAGAGCGGCTGCCTGATTATTTAAAATTACTCAAACAACTTCGGACTGCCGGAATACCTTCTGAAATATTCAGCGGAGACACAAAAAATCTTACCAAACAAATTAAGTATGGCGATAAAGTAGGCATCCCTTTTGCCGTTATAGCCGGTTCCGATGAGTTTGAAAACGGAGATCGGAAGAGCACACGTCTGAACTCCAGTCACACTGATATATCTCGTATGCCGTCTTCTGCTTGAAAAAAAAAAAAAAAATACATAATAACATACTCCCACCAATATATTGTTCTTACCTCTGCCACCATCACTTGTAACGAGCACTCACTTCATCTCTCCTACTTCCGCT
>CAJVYT010000302.1 GCA_913009765.1 uncultured candidate division Zixibacteria bacterium | reverse complement strand
CCGATATAAGTCCCCTTGTCGTTATGGCTGGAATATCAGGCACAGGTAAAAGCGAGCTGCCGAGACGTTATGCTGAGGCAATGGGAATCTATTTTCATATAATGGCTGTGCAGCCGAGATGGGACAGTCCTCAGGATATGTTTGGATTTTACAACTATCTGGATGAGAAATATAAGGCAACAGAACTTTCGAGATCTCTTATACAAATGGATAAATGGAATAATCCTGAGAGGTCAGAGTACCATAACAGAATGCTTCTTGTGTTGCTCGATGAAATGAACCTGGCGCGTGTTGAGTACTACTTTAGTGAATTTTTATCAAAGCTTGAAATACGAAGAACAGTAGATCCTGATGATGTAAACGAAAGAATTAAAGCAGAAATTTCGTTGGATACCGGGTCTGTGATAAAAAAGCTATATGTGCATAAAAACGTTCTATTTGTCGGAACAATGAATGAAGATGAGTCTACACAGACTCTTTCTGACAAAGTTATTGACCGTGCAAATGTTCTCAGGTTCGGCAGGCCTGAAAAGATGACATCGGATATGCCTGCCAATCCTGACCCATCAGATAAATTCTTAACTTACACTAATTGGTTAGATTGGCAGAAGAATGATAGTCACCTTAAGCCGCAAGCCAGAACTGACGTTGAAAAATGGATATCCAAAATCAACCTGGCCCTGGATGAAATAGGGAGACCCTTTGGTTACAGAATTAATCAGGCTATTTTTAGTTATATTGCTAATTACCCTGCAGTAAATGCACAAAATAATTATCGATTCGCATTTACAGACCAGCTTGAGCAGCGTGTGTTGCCAAAGTTGAGAGGCTTGGAGTTGTTAACTAATGAAAGGTGTTTTGAGGACATAAGAGAAGTGTTAGAAGAACTCGACGATGATGAGTTGGTAAAAGCATATAGTAAGGCTACAGACACTAACAATAACAACCTTTTTGCGTGGACCGGTGTTACACGCAAGCAAGAGTCATGAAGCCGATCTTGGCAACACTCTTTTTATTCCCCTGGGCTCACTCTGTTCCTGATCAAAAAATTCTGATGAGCACAAACTCAGCGGAAAACATACTTGAATTCTTTGGATCTCCGATTGTGTGTGTGCCCCAAAAATCAAATCCGCTACTTGCAAAAAAAATGGTCCCCTTACCCAGATTAGGTCCCGTACTAACAAATAAAACAGACCAGCTTTATGAAGTACCGCATGGATTTTTATCCCGCACTTCTTCACCAAAGGTAGAACTTATCTTTAGAAGAGAAAGGCGTTATGAGCACTATTCCTTCCGTTGTAATGGAGTGATTCCGGAACCTGTAAAGAAAAAAGGCAAATATCCCCAAAGTGACCAACCATTTAAATTGGAAAATCTGATTTTATCCTGGATAGATAAGATGAATGAGATTATATTTTATTCTGGTGAAAATGATGGACGAGAAAGGCGTTTGTCCAGGCCCTGGAAGGATATCGAAGACATTATGTTTAAAGATATGTCTTCAAAAGAACCAAGAATGTCTTTAATTGTGAAGATTGCCCAACAGATGAGGAGAGAATTAGCTGACATTGCTCAGCAACCACGCCGGATTTTGTTGAGAACACGGAAAATGCATAGAATGGACAGGATACAGGAACTTGACTCTGCATGTTTGCGCTGGCTGGTTCGACAACCAGGTCGTTCTAATGTTCAAAAGGCAGGTACAAAGCAGGAACTTCTTGCTGTTGTACGGGAAGATACTTTTGATACCCTTGAGAATAGAGTGCTTAAAGATTTTCTGGTGCGCTGTCAATATGCTGCCATGGAATATCTGGATGAACAGAAGGATTTCAGTAACAGCGCCAGATATAAGCTTGTAGATAGCTTTAAGGAAATTTGCAGAAGAGTTCTCAGAGACTCCCCCATTGCAGACGTTCAGAGAATTAGTACAATGCCAAAACCAAACTATGTTCTTCAGAATGACCTCAGATATAAAAAGATATGGAATTTGTACCAGAAATTGCTCAGGCAGGAACAAGAACGTGATGAAGCTTGGACATGGCAGTCACGGCTCTGGTCGGATATCGCGCGGATGTTAGTTTCCGTTGCATTTACGCATAAATCAGATATCTTAGATATACGTCTGCTCGGTGATTCAGATGCACGATTCAGAAGCGAACAAAATTGTGGCTCCTGGTTATATTCCGATTCTTTGCCTGGGCCATTTTTTTTAACCTATGACAACATTAACTATATTATTGAATTTATAGATGCATTTCAGGCTGATGAACATGGTATTTGTTGTAACACAGGCGCTTTCGGTGGCCAGTTTTATGCTCTCATAACAAACATCGCGACCAAGAAAAAAATCCTGGTGGTTTTTTGGACAGTGCATGGAGCGGGGGCAGAGCGTTTAGCATCAATAAAGGAACTTGCTGGAATGGCATCTGAAGGCCTTCAGAATAATTATACAGGTTTAAGTCTGGAATTTGATGACGTCCCTCTTGTAGCTGGATGTATACTGTTAAGCAGCTTAGGCGATATTGAAGAACCTGATTCAATTATGAGTGAAACAGGTAATACAAAAGTTCAGACCATATTATTGCCATCTAAACCTGAGAAATGGGCAGCTGCTCTCGAGGACATACAGATATATATCGCATATGTTCTTGATCTTTTTAAAAGGAGCAACAATTGAATTCCTGGGGGTGTGCAATAGATGGATGCACTGACAGGATAGTTATGCCATCAGTAGAAGCATCCGGGCAAGAAAATATTAGTGAGCGTCAAACTCCAGCATGTGTGATAATGCCCAAAAGAACTACGGGATATTACAAGACAGGGATTGATGCTCAAAAGTCTCGAATCTGTCGAGGCTATTCCTGGCCACCAGAAGCCCGCTTCGATCCTGGCAATGGAATAAGAAGGCTGCCTATAAGCTTAGCCTGGAAATTACTGATATCAGCAGGTGACCAGAGCGCATCTTGGAAAGTTAGTAAAAATGTCCAAATACCATTGGTCAAGCCAATCGCTGAACATATTGCTCAGCAACTTCCTGATTCACTTAAGCATTTTGTGCTGGCTATACCAAATGATTTGCATGAATATGGCCAGTCAGCTTTAATCAGTGCTATTAAACGAAAGGGGTATGATGTTACTCTTCTTTGGCGGCCTGTTGCGGCAGCCATGGCATGGTGTGACGGCCTATCAAATGCTGAAAAGACTCAAGTTGAGGATGATGATAATTTAATTGTAATTCATCTTGGGTCCGATATTTTTGAGTTCAGTTCCCTGAGGTTAAAAAAGAAGAAGTTTGATGATAAAGAATATGTTGTTCCGATAAGGTCACGACCAAAAGACAACAAAATTATGTCAGGAGTATCATTAGTAGCCTCTGCTGCTGAAAGCTTAATACATAGTTTATATGGCGGCGAGGTAGATCCCCAGGCAGTATGGCATGTTTTTTCAGTTTTCCCTGATCTGTGGCAGAGTGTTATAAATGGAGATTATACGCGTGTTGAGCATGCAGTCATTAACGTAAATGAAACATGGGAAGCATGGACTCCAAACGGTAAAATAGAAAAATCACTTTTAAGCGCACATACAAATTCTGACTGGCTGGAGAAAGTGGTTTCAGATTGCAGCAATTTAAAGAACTCTAATTTTATGGCTGATAGCGGGGATGTTGTTGATATTGTTACAAAGCGAATCAAAGATGTTATCAGTAAATGTAATAAGGAAAAGGAGATAGTAGGCGCTGTGATTACTGGCAATATGGGACATTTGACTTGCGGTGAAAATATGACTTTAAAAGATGTGGCAATAGACACATTAAAAGAAGCGGGGCTTAACTATGACGACTGGGATCGTCCTGTTTCAACATATATATATTCACCTACGCAATCAGATAACGAGCTTATTGCAAAAGGATGTATGATTTATCAGCAAAAAACAGAGAATGATCTTCCAACATACCTTGATACATTACCGAAGCTTGATCTCAGGGCTATGGTGAAAAATCGCTCAACATGGAGCCCTCTTGTAGAGGCTGATGAGGTAGAGGGCGGGAAAGATTATACGAATATGATCGAGAAGGAATTTATTGTTCAGCGAGGGCAGGATAAACTTGCCTTTTACCTAAGGCGAGACGATGCGGATGAATTCAGGAGACTTCCTTTTGAAATGCCAGGTAAAGCGTTGGAACAGATAGCGCTTGATCTGAGTGTGAAAATGAGACCTGCACAGGGGTTTGCCTCAGTAGAAATTATTCCTCATAAAGCTAAAGCATTTGGCACAGAACATCTGTATCTTGATTGGTTTAAGATGATGCCTTCTGAACTTCCGGAGGAACCACTTGGGATTGGATTTCCTGATACATTTAGCCAGGAAACTCATGCTCAGGGTTATATAAATGTGCAGTATATATTCGATGCATATCTTAAGCTGATGATTAATGACAATACCTATTTGCAAATAATAAAGAAATTGCGAGATGAAGTTAGAATGCAGAACATATTACTTGATAATCAATGGAAACGGTTTAGATTAGTAAATGAGAATGGTTTGTTACCAGAGGGAGTAGATGGCTCAAAATTGCAAAGGGTCATCATGAAGATAGAAGATGAGCTGTCATTTATGTTGAGAAAGAAAACCCTTAAGAAAAAACTAAGTATTTTAGTTCAGGCCGCTTCATGGCTTTTCGCAGGAGCTCCTGATATTTGCATAGATTATATTAGAACTGAGATGAGAAGATTGCGTTCAAGTATTCCTCGAGATATTTTATTGCCTGCAGGAAGATCATTTACTAGAGAGGAAGATATTGCTCTTTTTTTTGAAGTAGCAATAGAAAGGATAAAGAAAGATGATAAAAAAACCTATTGGTGGATTTATTCAATAGTTATGATTTTGCAGCATCGTAGCAATGCTCCTCATTGCTTAACCCGAGAAAACGCATTGTTTTTGGCAGAATTTGCGTATAGGCGTATGAGATCACAGCTTAATAACACAACCATTAAGAAAATCTTTCTTGATTCAACTCGCTTGTTTTTGTATCTCCTTCGCTGGCGAGAAGTAGACATATTCTTATCTGAGGGCAAAGAATATGATTTAGGACAAAAGGCAAAGAAAGTTCTTGAATTTGCTAAAGATATCTCAGACAATGATAACCTTCGTAAATTGCTAGATCAAATTGAAAAATATATAGATTTTCAGGGTACCAGTGAAATTATCTGGCGACTTGATGATGATTGAACTTCTATTTGAAGGCTGCAAACAGTAGCAGAAATATCTGCGAAACCTTTATTGATGGCGTATTAGAGGAAATTGCTAAATATATAGATTTTAAGGGCCGTAAAATTATAATAGGGTTTCATGATGAACTGAAGAATCTTGATTCAGTCCTGGAAGAAATATGGAGACAATTATGATTAGTGAACTACCCTGCGGCAGAGACCTCAGGGTGTCTGAAAATTGCATGTTTATGTTCGGTGTCATTCCCGCTCTTGT
>CAJVYT010000301.1 GCA_913009765.1 uncultured candidate division Zixibacteria bacterium | reverse complement strand
GATATCGTGAATCGCTTTTTAAAATAATTCGATCTTTCCCATTGCATAATTTTCATATAGGAGGTACAAATTGTTTGTCAAATAATAAAATAATTCAACAGGCGCTGCTTTGGGAATCGGGAACAGACGTTTTTATTACCCTTATATATCAACGGACTTAAAGTATCAGTTCCTCCAAACAGATGATTTTGCGGGTGGTTTTGACAAAGACGGGCTAAAATCATAAGGTCGTTGCGAGCGAAGTAAAGTAATCTCATCTTTGTATTGCTTAGAAAATATAAAGCCATTATACGCAAGTGTCGGCTTTATGACTATGTGAGCAAAATCTCAAAATATGAGTCGTTATGTCAAAAGCAAAGACACAACCTTGATAAGTTCTGCAACATCTCATTGCGGACGATCTTGTTCCCGACCTTGAAATCGTATGTATGCGTGTTCCGCTTCTTCATTCTTGCCTCTATAAACAGCTAACGACCTCATCAGGGGCTTTCAAAGCTGGTGGGGCTTTTTTGCTGATTTTTTGCAAAAACCGCAACAGGTTTGAAAGTCCCCTGGATAAGCTTGTTAGGCATTTAATTATTTGAGGCAATTAATTCCGGAGATTGATTAAGAAGCCATTCCATGAATTTTTCTGGATCCAGGAATAATGGGAGATTAACACTTCTTTGTATCCAACCATCTTTAACACCTATATTTCCCCATTCATCCAATATATCAGTTTTCACTCTGTAGCTTCTATTACGAAATTCACCGATAGGTATATACTTCCTGAATCTTCCTGAGAATTTAGGTTTTCCTCTTACAATAATATCTGTATCCACGTTTTTTATATTTCTAGTATGTGCATTACTGTCAAAATCTTGTGGAAGGACATTTTTTACACGTTCTATAGATTGGACAACTAAAATTCCTGTTAAAGCATATACTAATTCTATTTCTCCATTGATTGAACGGAGCCCAGAGTAGAATACCACAACATCTCCTTCATCAAAATCCAGTAAACGCCGACCTCTATTATTAGTATCACCATAGCTGAGATGCTCAAAATCTGGGTCAAGGTGCATACGTTTATTTTTTAAATTACTGGGAAGATGTATTTTTGTATTATTCTTAACCGAAAATATTTTTAATGCAGGAGTTATTGTGTCTACATAGTATTTTTCTAGTCCTCGGATATTTTCTCTATCTTGGGGAATTGGAGCATAAACAAAATCACCTGTTTCAGGATTGCATGGAGCATTCCAATTTCCAAAAGCCTGATCAACACCAATGCGAATTAATATTGCTTTATATGTCATTTAGACTAACAACTTCTTGTGCATTTCAAAACATCACCTTCAGCTAAGTTGCATTTCTTACTCATATCTATGTGAGTAGGGTCGCCATGCTTTCCGTAACCAAATTTACTGGTAGTATTTTCAATAAATCGAAACAATCTTTCTCTTGTACAATTGTTATGCTTCACTCGATAGTCCCTTGGTAATTCATCGTATATATCTTGAATATCTTCAATAGATGGTGCTTTATTGCTACCAAAATAAACAAAATTATCACTTATGAGACAAATTGCTCTATCATAATTTGGATATTCTCCTAGATCATGTGTCAGGTCTTCTTGAGAGTGATAGCTAGAACCTTTTTTCCAAATGTATACCCGACCATTCTTTTTATAAATGCAGTCAGGTCGTTCTTTATATTTGTCGGAATAATATTTATTACCATCAACTATACTTGTAATTTTTGCCATATATATCAATCTTCCTTTTAAGTCTTTTACGCTTTTCCCACCCATCCCTATAATCCAATCTCCTTTTTTAGCCGATTTTCTTATTCTTGGCTTGCAGATGGATAATGAAAGAAGGTCATTTATCACGCAGGGTGCTCCTCCATTATCAGCAGTTAATTTGTATATAAAAATATCACAATCCATTTCATCCCCCCGAATCAACAAATTACAGATGTTTAACGTTTTGGCTAAGCCGACTCGAAATCGAGAGCACAAGCGAGCGGTTGAGCGGTCGGCTTAGCCAATGATTAGGTGCTTTTATCGGTGCCATTAAGACAAGCCGCTAATTGACAAGCACCTATAAAATAATCTCTGAGATAACTTGTAAGGACAAACGCATACATATTGTCTACCTGCAGCCTTTCACCGAACCCAGAATTAACTATTTTTACCTCATCAAATTCCCCGCCATTATTTTTGCGCATTTCTCGATGCTCTCTGGAAGGATACGTTCCCGATTTTTGAATTCTCTTTAATTCCACTTCTTCTTTAGACCAAGAAAGCATCCCGCTAGCATGTGAAAGACAATTCCGGATCTTTATAGCCGCCATGATCTGCTGAAAGAGATTGATCGCTTCAATCTCTAAACCGGCACTCCTAAAATAGGTAAATATGCGATTTATTCCGTTTCCCGATACAGACTTTACATGCATTCCAGTATTCTTCTCGATTTCTATAGACAGTATTAATAGATAAGATTCAAATAGTGACATGACACTGAATATGTTTCCAACCGAGATGAGATATGGAAAGACGTTATTTAATTTGTTCGATTCAAAGCGCCGCCGCAATTTGGCGTATTTTACATTATGTTGTTCTAAATAGCAACCTAACTGTAATCTCATATTAAATCCGCTGGACTTCTCATGCCTTGTTCGCTTTGATTTAGCACATGAGTACAAATTTCGACTGTTTCCGGACCGTTATGCCGCAATAACTCTTGAATATCCCCTAAATCAATTCTTATTCAAATGAATGAGTCGTAAAACTTTGTTCCGTCGTATTTGGAGCAACGATTTTGTTTATTCCTGCCAACGTAGTTTTTCCTGCATTTCGCAGCGGATTATAAGTAAAAAGTGCCTCTTTTGTAGTTCTCATTTCATCTTGATTAATTCATCTGCAATCAATTCCGCCTGTTTTAGCACTGTTTCAGTTGCAAGTTTCTGCATATCCGGCGGATAACCATATTGTCGTAAGGTTCGCTTGACAATCACTTTTAATTTCGCCCTGACGCTTTCTTTTATCGTCCAATCTATTGATGTGTTTTGTTTCACCTTCTCAAACAAAACAACAGCCAATTCCCGCAACTTTTCTTTTTGCATCAGCTCTCTCGCACTTTCGTTATCTGCGATTGCCGTATAAAAAGCATATTCAAATTCGGACAACCCCATTTCCTTTGGCTCTTTGTCCATTCTCTTTATCTCTTTACTAAGTTCAATTAGTTCTTCCATTACTTCGGCCGCAGTAATGGCTTTGTTGTGATATTTCCTGATAGAGTTTTCCAGCATCTCCATTAGTGTTCGATTTTGAACCATATTCTTTTTTAATCTTGCCTTTATTTCATCGTTGAGAAGCTTTTTCAGGACTTCGAGGGCGATATTTTTATGCTCCATGTTCTTAATTTCTAAGAGAAATTCTTCTGATAATATGGAAATATCCGGTTTCTTGATGCCCGCAGCATCAAAAATGTCTATCACCTGTTCGGCCACGAGGGCTTGATCTATAACCTGTCTGATTGCGGTTTCAATTTCTTCGTCGGTTTTGCCTGTTCCGGTAATGTTGAACTTTACGAGTCCGGCCTTTACCGCCTGAAAAAATGAGACTTCATTCCTTGCATTCATTGCTTGCTCATTCGGAATGGCTATAGAAAATGCTCTTGATAATGCAGTTACTTCATCAATATACCGTTTTTTACCGTTTTCGAGGCCAAGTATATGCTCTTCCGCAGCGAGTATTATAGATAATTTTGTTGAGGTGTCTGCTGCAAAATAATGCTCATAAGAAAAGCCATAAAACATCTGAGAAACGATTTCTAATTTTTCAAGCATAATTTGAACGGCTTTTTCCTGAAGAATAGTGGGGTCACCTTTCCCCCCGCTATCAGAATAAAATGATAAAGCTTCTTTCAGATCTGAAGCAATTCCGAGATAATCAACAATCAAGCCGCCCGGCTTATCTTTATAAACTCTGTTCACACGTGCAATTGCCTGCATAAGGGTATGCCCTTTCATGGGTTTATCGATATACATTGTGTGCAGACATGGAACATCGAAACCGGTAAGCCACATATCACGAACAATGACAAGTTTTAATTCATCTCTCGGGTCTTTCATTCTTTCTGCGAGGGCTCGTCTCTGTTCTTTTGTGGTATGATGTTTTGAAATCTCCGGTCCATCGGAAGATGCAGAGGTCATAACCACCTTAATAACGCCTTTTTTAATGTTATCGTTGTGCCACTGCGGTTTAATTTTGATAATCTCATCATAGAGGTCGGCGGCAATCCTTCTTGACATTGCTACAATCAGTCCCTTGCCCTCAAATACTTCCTGTCTTTGCTCAAAGTGAGTTACGATATCCTGTGCAATCTGCCTTATTCGATTTTTACTGCCAATCAAAGCCTCAAGTTGTGTCCATTTTGCCTTGTCTTTTTGTGTATCAGCGAGGTCTTCTTTCCCCAATTCCTCATCCAGTTCAGCTACCAGTTTTTTGCCCTTTTTGCTGAGAGCAATTTTTGCCAGTCTGCTTTCGTAATAAATTCTTACTGTTGCTCCGTCTTCGACCGCCTGGGAGATGTCGTAAACATCGACATAATTGCCGAACACTATGGGGGTGTTTACATCTGTTTTTTCGATGGGTGTACCTGTAAAGCCGATGTAGGTTGCATTAGGAAGAGCATCACGCATATATTTCGCAAAGCCGTAAACAATTTTTTTGCCTATTATGTTTCCTTGTTCATCTTTTGCATCAATGGTTTTTGCCTTAAAGCCATACTGAGTACGGTGAGCTTCATCGGCTATTACAATGATGTTTCTTCTGTCTGATAGTTTTGGATAAACATTTCCTTCTTCGGGCATGAATTTCTGAATGGTGGTAAAGACAATTCCTCCCGATGCAACATTCAGCAGTTTTTTCAAGTGACTCCGGTTTTCTGCCTGTAAAGGTTCCTGTCGGAGAAGTTGTTTTGAAGCAGCAAAGGTATCAAACAATTGGTAGTCCAGATCGTTTCGATCGTTTATTACCAAAATGGTAGGGTTGTCCATAGCGAGAACAATTTTACCTGCGAAAAAGACCATTGATAATGATTTGCCGCTTCCCTGCGTATGCCAAACGACTCCCCCTTTGCGATCGCCCATGGGTTGTTTCTTGACATCCGGCAGACCGTAGCCTCCGGGAGATTCCACAATTCTATCAGCCTGTGTAATATCTTTCTCTGTCAGGTATCCTGTAGCTCTAAAGATTGACTCCACGGCTCGATTCACCGCATAGTATTGATGATAATATGCCAGCTTCTTGATGGTAGTAATCATGGTTACACCACCCTCACCCCCGCCTCTCCCAGAGGGAGAGGAGCTTGCATCCTCATTCACGCCTCTCCCAGAGGGAGAGAGATTTTTCTCAATCGTTTTTAGTACACTTACCGTATTTTTAAATAATTCATTATTTTTGAATCGCAATATCTTGTTGCCGAGACTTTTCAGATATTTATCACT
>CAJVYT010000300.1 GCA_913009765.1 uncultured candidate division Zixibacteria bacterium | reverse complement strand
CATTTCGCAACAATTATCCACATTCCATCCACACGAATTTCTCAGTGAAACGCCATTAAAATCAAAGACTTCGGAAATTTTCATTTTTTCCTTGACATACACCATATCTTGTGGTTTAATGGCTTAGACTTATCTAAATGAAGTATTTATAAAAAAATAAAATAAGAGTATTAAAAATTTTAGCACCCAATGCTGCATTAACAGGGAAAGGAGCTGCAACTGCCTAAAAAAACAGCAAAGTACAGCCAGGACGGAATAGACGATCTTCCTAACGACAAGCCGGTTTTGTATCGAATAAAGACTCAAAGCGGCAATACAAATTATGCAGGCGTAGCTAAGAGAGGTAGAGTTAGTGAGCGTATAAATGAACATCTTGGAGAAATACCCGGTACAAAGGTTCAAATTGAACAGTTCAGTAGCATTAAAGACGCTCAAAAAAAAGAGGCAGGAGTGATTAAACAGAGTAAACCGAAATATAACGATAAAGGGAAGTGAGATATTAAGAAAAAATTCGAAGTTCAAAGGTCTGTTTATGAGTGGAGGTGTTAATGCCTAGCGGTATTTCTCATATGCTTTTAAGCCGGTACCTGCCAATCGACGCTGATTGTCCCTATCAGTCTAAAATACGAGCCAATACGAGATATTTCCAAATTGGCAGTATTGCACCTGACCTTCCATATGCTAGTATTGCCGATAATAACTTCTTAGAAAATGAATCTGAGCTTTCTAATTTATTTCATTTTACCGAGACTGGGCAGGATAGTGAGTTATCTCCGAACCGACTACCACTTTTAGGATTACAGAGGGTGAAACGTATTAAACGGCAGGGTGCTGGAAAGAGAGAAACTGATGCTTTGTTTTGGTTTCTGGTGGGTTATGCCTCTCATGTTATTGCCGATGGAATATGCCATCCCTACGTTATGGACAAAGTTGGACGATATGAGGGATCGAACAAAGCTGACCACCGAGCGCTTGAAATGGGTATTGATGTTCTATTAATGAAGCATCTAACCGAAGTCAGTGGTCATGCTATTGAAACGAGTTACGCTGGAATGGATACCTTCATCAAAGGGTTTAATCAGTTGAAGTATGCTAACTTTACTTTCAAACATTTTGCATCCCTCATCGAGGCTGCATATGAGTTTCCAGTTACACCAAGAAGCATTAAAGGATGGGTAACGGGAATCTCGCGACTCTTTTGTATGTCTACCGGAAAATGGCCGGGTTGGTTCAAAAGGCGCAAGGCAACAGATCCGTTTGTGTTTAAGCTGATTAGCGACTTGGAAGGCCGGGAAAATGAATATCTTGTCTTAAAAAAACCAAGATTCTGGGATAAGAACTTTTGCAATAAACGTTCCGTAAATTTCATCGATAATTGTATGCCTCTTTTCAACCAACGGATGAAATCTTTTCTGGATAAAGCATACGCATACGTTTATGAGTCTGGACCTCAGGTCGGAGAAGATGATCTTCCAGCCTTCAGCTTAGATACCGGGAGAGCAGTTAGGGATCCAGACAACATTGCTCTAGGCCCCAGTCTCTGGGAGGGGGTATAAAAATGTTGAAACGTACCATCTTTTTTCTTGTTGCTTTCCTAACCGTCTCTTGTGCGTCACTTACAATACAGAGTGTTGATGTTCAGAGAGACGAATTTCTAAACAAATTCCCAATAATAAACAATGAAATACTCGGAGAGTTGCAATATGACGATCCAGACTTGGATTTAAAAACATTAGGTATCAAGGAGTACCCGGAGCTCTTCAACAAAGTAGATATCACAGAGGACTACGAAAGAATCATTAACTTTATAAAGGATGAAGACTCAGAAGAGAAGTTTACGATTCAAAGGGATACGTTTATTATTTGTGTCCGATCACTTGAATACATACTTATTGTTTGTGATGACGCGATTACACCGAAAGCTGATAAGGTTCAAATAGGGAAGCCTATCCCGGAACTTGAGGATTTCTATACTGATTTTCTGGATAAATAAATCGTGTGAAGAGCTGAGATTAATGTTATTTCGTACACATGCACATATGGGACAGTTTACGATACAGAGGTAGAGGCTTTATTGATTTGGGGGCGGTTAAATGTCAAAAATAAAGATTTGACCCCAATGACAACAATGACAATGACAATGACAATTAAAGATTTGACCCCAATGAGTTCTCTACTCTACCCAATGACTCTGACTCTATATAAGTATGACTCTATAAGTATAAGTATTAATTTATGGATAAAATTCCAGTAACTGACACAGTAATATATGCTTTAGCACGTTTAGTAGATGATGCACAAAAGGAACGAAGAGATCCAAGCCATTCCGATATTGAGTTCCAGATAAATAAAGCTGACTTGTCTTGTGCAGATCCAAACAGGGAAGGTTCTCCTGTAGGGAAGGCCAAAAGGGTTAGAGCAGTACTAACGTGGAGTATCGAAAATAGACCTGAATCCGCAGAGTATTTTGCTGTAGGCCTCATTTCGGCAGTGAGAGCATGTGGGGGCTTTCGCGAAAACGCACCTAATTTTGTTGGAAAAGATGAAATAATAAATCTTGTAGAAACCTTAAAACCCATAGGGATTTCATTGTCTGCTGATGGGTCATTGGCACCTCTTGCCCTCGATAGCCTATCCGGGAAACCACTAACAAAAGCACTAGAAATTTATATTGAGAGAGCAAAGAAAGGCATTGAAGATGCTGCCTTAGTTGTAGGAACCAGTAAAGACTTGATGGAGGCAGTCGCTGCTCATGTGTTACAAGAGCTATGGGGGCAGTATCCCACTACAGTGAATTTTCCAACCCTTTTAGGTCAGGCATTTACGGCATTAGGCCTATCTACAACTGCAGATAGAGAACAAGGCGGTGAACATCCAAGAAAAAACATGGAAAGGAAGATGTATGATCTTGCCTGTTCAATTAATAGGCTCAGAAATAAACAGGGTGCAGGGCATGGAAGACCATGGTTGCCAGATGTCAACAAAGACGAAGCAAAAGCCTCAATTGAATTTATTGGCACAGTTTCAGAAAGGATGTTGAACGAACTGAAGAAAAAGCAAACGTAACAATCGCATCAACTCGGTTAGGCAAGACAAATGAAAAAGACAGCAAAGAAATTTGCCCCACTATTTAAATCTGATCAAGACTGGCGTCATAATGCTTGCATCAATTGGATGCATGATCCTTTAGAAGCTTATATTATAGGGTATAAAGAAGCCGCTGACGGTCTTGTTAGAAAGGTTATCAGGACGAAACTTATGCAGGATACTTTAGTCTATCCAATATGCTTTCTCTATCGTCAATATATAGAGTTAAGATTAAAAGAAATTATTCGATCCGGACGAGAACTTCTTAACGAAAATGGAAATTTCCCGCAGCATCACAGGATAAAAACGCTATGGCCTACAGCAAAAAAAATACTTATTGAAATTTTTAATGATAAAGACGATACAGCCGAATTATCATTTGCTGAGCATGTTATTATGGAGTTTTCAAACATTGATCCCGAATCTTTTTCATTCCGATATCCTTTAGACAAATCAGGAAACAATCCGTTAGAAGGAACACGTTATATTAATTTGCGTCACTTGTCTGATTGCATAAGTAAATTCGCTGAAGTTATGGACTCGGCTAGCATGGGCATTTCGGTTTATATTGATTTTAAGCGAGAGATGGAATCTTATTTATAGAGAAGCCTAAAATAACAAGAGTAAAAAATTAAAACAGGAAGAAACGAAAGCAATGGTGTAAGGTCTTGTATCTTAACATCTCAACCCTTCTGTGCTATTGATATGTAGGTGAAGGTGTTAATTTCCCCTTGTCTCTCAATGCCTTGCTGTTATCAACACTCATAAAACCTGCTATAATGATGTATATTTCAAATAGTAATCATTGATATTAAGTCTGATATAACTAAGAAAACCATATAATCACTTGCGAGGCAGACTTTAATCGGAGGTTAAATGACATGCCAAATCTTCTGCAGGCAATATCTGATATTAGAGATTCCACAGTATCCATACTTAGGATTCATATGTCAAAACCCGCAAAGCAAAAAAAGGCAAAGATTCGGCCACCACAATTCCAAATATCTTTAGTAGGAACTGCTTGGTGCATAGTTGATGACAAGTATATGGTCACTGCACATCATATATTCAATGGCGGAAAGCCGAGAATAACGTCTGATAAATTTTATGTTTTTTCAGTCCCACAAAATGGCCCAAAAGCCTTTCATTTCCCAATAACTAACTATATTCTTGAAGATGCTATCTCTGATATGGCTATTTTTGAAATTGGTCCTTCCCCAATTCCTGGGGCCACAATAAAATCGTGTCCCATAACATTTAAGACTCAGATTGATGGATCAAGGGCATTGACATATGGATTCCCTGCACCAGAAATAACATCGGCTAAAGTGGACCAAGATGGAAATTGGCAAGGAGGAAGCTTTTTTCTCAAGTCTCATGCAAACGAAGGGATAGTTTCAGCAAGTTACGACGTAGGAGGATTGATGTTTTATGAATTAAATGTGGGTTGGCACCATGGAGAAAGTGGTGGCCCTATATTTACTTTAGAGTCAGAAGTGCCCACTGTATTCTCAATTATGCAAGAATACAAAAATATTCAATCGCCTCATGGGGTTATTCCTGGCCCTCACCGGGGGAGGTCTTTGTCAGTGATAGAAGATAAACTAACTGATCTTGAGGCCACGATTGCATACTGATGCCAAAGGATCAGCCCTTGACATTGGACATGAAGGCAGAGAACCACGATAAAGAAACAAAAATGACAGATGACTTGTCAGTCTAACAATCCTCCTCCCCCTACAAAATTGTAATTCCTACAAAAATGTAGGAAATCCCGCAGAGCACAAACCTTTAAATCCACCCACTTACGATTTGGTATGGAATTAGCATTATTATAATTCTGGCACCCGCCTTTGCTGAACAGATAGCTTCGGCGAGGCTTCGCGATCGGCAATGACGAGGCAAGAGGATGGGGATGCCCTTAAGGGTTGTGGGCGTTTACTTACTAATAGATTGTATTGAACTATCTATTAGTAAGTATTATAATAAGCGCCACGCTGATTATAAACACAGCGTCTTATGCCGAAGTCTCGGTATGGACGCTTTTTTAAGCGAAAGTTAAAAGACATTAATGTAAAACAGGATACAAAAATGTGCAGGTTAGCGGCAATAACATCTAACGAATACTTCTCTCCAATGGAGAACATACTTGCCCTGAACACAATGAAAGAGGGGCATGACGGTTCCGGCCTGGGACTGGTGCTTAAGAACCTGGGCGGAGAGTTCGAGGGGCTTAAAGACAACCCCATACTGTCTGCCATATGCTCTGAAAAAGGCCTGGAGACCATGGACAATTACATGGAGTCCCTGGGCTTTTATATAAAGCACGTGTGGAAGCCTGTTATCAGGAACAGCCCGGATATCCCGAGGCATGATCACTACATCGCTAATGTCTATGAATATCCAAAGGCG
>CAJVYT010000299.1 GCA_913009765.1 uncultured candidate division Zixibacteria bacterium | reverse complement strand
TCATCCCATACTTGGAGGCTGTGTCGCAATAGGCCATGTCAGTTCACAAACCCACTTCGTGGCTTCAGGCACAGACATAACATGGAGACAATTTGTATTGCGACACAGCCTCTTGATATGGGAACCAACATTGTTGTTTTCAAATGGGTTCGTTTCGCATATAAAGGGAACCTAAAAACCTTATTTTTCTTATTATTTTCAAGATAAACAATTTCACCACAGAGAGTTATAACGAAATGGCTTTGCCCTAAAAAATGGCTTAAAGCCATTTTCGTGAATATTCTTCGACACCATTCTCAACTTGATTGGGGATTGTACACGCTAATTTCTCTTTCATGATTATGTTATTCATTGAAAGGGATGTGATGTGAATCAGTGGAGAGTTTGTAGGGTTATTGACAATGTTTAAAGGGGCAGACGAGGGCGTCTGCCGCCCACTTAATTATTATATGCCCGCACTATTTTTTCAAATTGTTCTGTCAGTTCCTGATTTGCTGAAAGTTCGCCTTGGCGAATGAACTGACCAATCTACAAAGTGTCAGGTGTATCATGCTTTAGCATGAAAGCACCTAACACAACATGAATCTAAATGTTAATAGTTATGTTCCCGTTCTGGATTCCGTGTCAAGCACGGAAAAGAGTTCAAAAGACTGGGATGAAATAATATAACTTTGTCGAAACCACGGGGGTTTCGACCTACTTAATTTCTCGTCATATTCCGCTTGACTTCACCTCTCTTTTTTTCCTTTTTCTATCAGGAAAAATAACTTTAAAAAAATGGATTTAAAATGGCTGAACAATATATTTATACCATGCTTGGTCTCGACAAGCATTATGGTCAGAAACAAATACTCAAAAACATCAATCTCTGTTTTTTCCCCGGTGCCAAAATTGGTATTGTCGGTGAAAACGGTTCCGGTAAATCGACCGTTCTCAAAATTATGGCTGGACTCGATGAAGAATTTACCGGACAGGCAGAAATTACTCAGGGGAATGAATCGGGAATTGTACTGCAGGAACCTCTTTTGGATGACACCAAAACTGTTCGGGCAACAATTGAATCTGCATTTGTCAAAATCAACCAAATGCTTGCAGATTACGACAAAGTGACGGCATCAATGGCGGAGCAGATGTCTGATGATGAGATGCAAAAAGCGATGGACCGCATGGCTGTTTTACAAGACCAGCTCGACACTGCCGATGCCTGGAATTTAGACCAAAAAATAAACCACGCATCCGATGCTATGGTGCTTCCTGATGACGACCGAATTGTCGGCACATTATCAGGCGGTGAAAAACGCAGAGTAGCTCTTTGTAAAGCTCTTCTTGAAAAACCTGATTTACTCCTGCTTGATGAACCAACCAACCATTTGGATGCTGAAACAATCGACTGGCTTGAAATTCAACTGCGTGAATACCCCGGAACTGTTATAGTTGTGACACATGACAGATATTTCCTTGACAATATTACCAAGTGGATATTAGAACTTGAAGGCGGCGAAGGTATTCCGTATGAAGGCAACTATACCTCGTGGATTCAGCAAAAACTTGAAAAACTTGCTGCTGCTCAAAAAGGTGATTCACATCGCACAAAAGCTTTGCAACATGAACTTTCATGGATAAAAATGAGCAACAACGACCGTCAGGAACTCGCCCGAAACAGAATAGCTGATTATGAAAAACTGATAGCAAAAGAGAAATCAAAAATCGACGGCAACCGAAATGCGATAGAAATTGTTCGCGGTCCTGAACTTGGTTCACAAGTATTAGAGTTTGCAAATGTAACCAAAGGATTTGACGGCAACACCCTAATAGAAAATCTTGATTTCAAACTCCCCCGTTCGGCAATTGTCGGCGTTGTCGGACCAAACGGAACAGGTAAAACAACACTTTTCAAAATGATAACCGGGTTAGAAAAGCCTGACTCCGGTGAAGTTACTTTAGGACAAACTGTCAAAGTTGCATTTGTCGACCAAGAACGTTCTACAATTGAAGACACTCACTCACTTATTCAGGAAGTTGGCGAAGGACTTGAAGAAATAGATTTTGGCGATAGAAAAATACCTATCCGTCAGTATCTTTCCCGATTCGGATTCAAAGGTGCCGACCAACAGAAAAAAGCAAATGAACTTTCCGGTGGTGAACGCAATCGGGTACATCTTGCCAAAGTTTTAAAACAGGGCGGTAATGTTTTACTTTTAGATGAACCGACCAATGACCTCGATGTTAACACTCTTCGGATGCTTGAAGAAGCGATATTGGAATTTTCAGGTTGTATATTAGTGATTTCTCATGATCGGTTTTTCTTAAACCGAATTTGTACACATCTGTTGGTATTTGAAGGTGATGCAAAGGTTCATTGGTTTGAAGGGAACTATGATGATTACGAAGCATGGCGAAGAAAAGAACATGGTACAGCTTTGTTTGAAAACCGCCGTAACCGTTATCGGAAATTAGTGAAGAGTTAAAACCGGGTATCGGGTTTCATTATGCATTATGACACAGAATCCTGAATAGAAACATTTTATTAAAAATAATATACAAATCATTCTACAAAACTAATTGTTTTGCGTCTTTAGATTAACTATCATATCGTTGTCGCAATTGATTTAGAATTATGCTATAGGGGATTTAAGCATATGCAGGAGGATACTTTATGATGCGATATCCATAGGTTGAACTTAAAGCTTTTTGTAAAATAAAGCGACCAAAATAATTTGGAAGAAAATGAGATTTTTCGGGTATCATAAGCAGTAATATGATATTATATTGTAGACAAATATTAATAGGAGGATTTATAATGAAAAAATCAATTATTATAACAATTTTAGCAATTTTATTGCTGTGTGGAAGTTCATACGCAACAAGTTTTAAAGTTACTCAAGTTATTGAAGTAGATAGTGCTGTTGGAGGACCGATGTTAGGTCCTATCAAGTGGTCGCCTGATGGTCTGAAACTTTCATATTTTAAAGGTAAACAATTATATATTTCTGACACACTTGGCAACACAACTTTTGTTAAAGAATTAGAATTGTTTCCACATCGATATGAGTGGCTTGATAATGATAAATTAGTACTTCATATAAAAAAGAATGATGGTCCAACAAGTACAAACAAATTGATAACAGTTGATATTAATACACATCAAGATAGTTTAATTTCTTCTTATATTTATCAAGCGGGAAAATCAAGCAAGATTGCAGGTTTTGAATCTTTTAGAGGTCCTTTATTGACACAAGAAGGTAATGTTTATTACGAAATTGAAAATAGCACAGGGAATAATTCAACACATAATAATATTTCCCAAGTTATTGTTACAGGCTCTTTGAATAAATCAGTATCTAACAATACAATTTTACACGGAATTAGGTCAGAAATTATTTATGAATTTGATATTGATACAAAAGACTCTACTTATTTAGCTGATAAACCAGGATGGAAAGGGGCGTCAGTTGTAAAAAGTCAAAACGGAGAATTACTTTTAACAACACATTATATAATTAACTTAACAGATTCATCAATTAATGACTTTGATCCATATTTCCAAACAAACATACTAGATACTGTAATTGGTTGTAGTTATTTGTACTATTCATTTAATCCAATCTACCCTGAAATTATATTCGAGCAATCCTGTGATGATGGTCATACTGTTTTGATAGAAAGAATTGGAATTTTTAATTTTCAGACTAATGAGGCAGTACTTCTTGAAGATTTAACAGGTCATCAAACAGGAAGTACACCTATTTATCATCCACAAGGTAAGATGATTGCTTATTGCTCAAAAGGAAAACTCTTTATTATTTATCGTACTGGAGTTGGACAATGAGTACTATTAATAAAATCATTGTTACTAGTTTAGCTATACTATTAATATGTATATCCAATATATATTCTGCTATAGATGTGTATGTAGACCCAGGGCATGGAGGGTTTCAATCTGGTACTGTATCGTCATTCTATCCAACTTTGTATCCATCATTGTATGAAAAAGTAGTAAATTTAGAAGTAGCATTAAAATTTGTTCATGTTTTTTCTCCTTATTCTTTTT
Source organism: uncultured candidate division Zixibacteria bacterium (assembly GCA_913009765.1). The sequence continues at coordinate 1,463 of CAJVYT010000299.1, read as the reverse complement.
AAAAAATTAATAAAAAAAACCCTGAGAACCAAATCTCAGGGTTTATATATTATAAACGGGCTAATCCCTGTTATGTGGTTTTTCTTCCTCTAAAAGATACAAGATATCCTGTGTCTGACAGAAGGCTAATTGTGACTGTTAAATCGAAATTTATCATAATTCTATATATTTTTTATCTCGTTTACTTTCAAATTCAAAGCCGAATGTATACTAACAAAAAAATAAGTCAAGTACTTTTTTTCACAATCTCATAATAAACATAAAAAGAGGTCGGCAATATATTACCGACCATTGAGAAAAAAGACCGGCAAGAGATTTTACCGGTCTTTGAGGCACTAATTCAAAAATATCTTATTTCATCAATACCATTTTTTTGGTGAATACATTTTCACCTGCTGTTAAGCGGTAGAAATATACACCTGAAGGTTTAGATGAGGCATCCCAAGTGACTACATGAGTTCCGGCAGTAAATGAACCGGAAGCTAAAACGTCCACTTTTTGACCATTGATATTAAATACTTCAACAGTAATTATTGAAGTCTGTGGTAATGTAAATGAAATTTCAGTTGTTGGGTTAAACGGATTCGGATAGTTTTGATTTAATCCAAATGTACCCGGAAGTGCAAACTCAACTTCATCTCCATCACTGAATACAACACCGCTTTCGCAAGCCTTAGTCATAACATTTGAAGCTGCATCATAAATGTTTGTTGCATGAGTTACATTGGTAACTTCAAAACACCATTCGCCAACAACTCTTCTAATTCTGGCTGTTACAAAAGTAACTGTTCCATCTGCTCCGGTTACTCCTGAAGTAGAACCTGATGATGGACCGTCATAGATAACGCTGACAGTAGCATTTGCCAAAGGTTGAGCAGCATTGTCATAAATAGTAACAGTACAATAACCGGTAGAATTAATACCTTGGGTTGCACGTGTTACAGCAATATTCTGCACATACATAGTACCGGCAGCAGGTGGTTCTGTTACTGTAATATAACCTACTGAAGTTTTAGTATCGGAACCATACGCATTAGTTGCTGTTAAAGCAACGGTATAGGTACCTGCAGCATTGTATGTATATGACGGGTTCTGCAATGTAGAAGTTCCACCATCACCAAAATCCCAAGCCCAAGATGTAGGATTTTCAGTTGAAAGATCAGTAAAACTGACAGCGAGCGGATAATCACCGGATGTAGGTGTGCCGCTAAAGTCAGCTACCGGAGGATTAGTTGCCGGAGCAGTAACTGTAATATATCCAACTACAGTTTTTGTATCAGAACCATACGCATTAGTTGCGGTTAATGCTACGGTATATGTACCTGCGGTATTATAGGTATATGAAGGGTTCTGTAATGTGGAAGTTCCACCATCACCAAAATCCCAAGTCCAAGCTGTTGGAGCATTTGTTGAAAGGTCGGTGAAACTGACCGCTAATGGTTCTGTGCCAGAAGTAGGAGTTC
>CAJVYT010000298.1 GCA_913009765.1 uncultured candidate division Zixibacteria bacterium | reverse complement strand
AATCTTGACCCTCCTTTATGTTTGAGATTTTTTATGGCTTTGTCAATACCGTTAATCCCGTCTATAATAGCCACTGATTGGCATCTTCCCATTAGACAGGGTATTAACTGGGAGCACCCGGCAGTTCAAATCGAGTCACTATCCTTATGACGGACCCCAATAGCCACAGATGCTCCCATTGCCATTTATTTATCTTACTCCATAAAGAAGGCTGCTTGTTTCTCTTACCCCGCGTTTGCTTTGTTTTTCTATTATAGAACCCTAATGCCCGTTCAATCAAAACTGGACCGGAGGGGTAATACCCATAGGCTGTTTCTCTCGTGATGGCATGCTTAAACTGGGCCAGTATGCTGAGAAGAAGTGGAGACGATTTCGCGGGTTCAATTACCTGGAGAAGGTGGTAAGTGGAATCAAATTCAAAGATGGAATCGAGGTGACAGAGCCGGATCAGGCCGCCGCTTGATTCAATTGCCCAAACAGTACTTTTGACCAGAACTCTTGAAAAAATTAAGACACTGGAAAGAGGCACTTAAAGTTTATCTGTCCACATAATTTTATAGATTCTAAATATGGAGGCTGATGGAGTAAAAAAATACCCGTTCTGATGTATCAGAACGGGTATTTTTGGTTAGAAAAATCTTGACTCTATGCTTTTATTTTTCTTCTAATAAAAGACAGTCCAACCAAGCCAGAGCCTAATAGAAGTAATGTGGCTGGTTCAGGGACTGAGGCTTGTCTAAGCGTGAGATCGTGCATAATCAGGTATGAACCCGAGAAGCGGAGGTACGCGATGTCCGCAGTGCTACGCGAAATACCGCGGAACGCTCCATCGTTAGATCCGCCGGGTGTTGAGATGAGAGCCGCCGTGAAGAGATCGTAAGATTCCAGGACTGTCGTCGTGTCTGCGGCGATGGCCTCTATGATAGGATTACTTCCGGCGCTACCTTGGTAGGGGGTGCCGTCAGAGTCAGCAACAGCATAATTCATAAAGCCGCCAACGTCCGAGTACAATCCACCGAGGTCGATCGTTGCTGTACATGCCCCTGAATAGCAGTATCCGCCGACCCATGCGAAATTGCTCCAGGAGCCATTATCCACCAAACCGTAGGAAGAATCGCCGTACCAGACCTCTGAGCCACTTGGAGCGAATACGCTGAACCCACCGGCAACCACCGATGATGCAGATGACCACGTACCTGTCACTGTGGTCAGGACAGTTGTCGTTCCTCCTGACGGGGCTGTTGTGATCAGCGTCGCTTGAACCATGGCGGGTATTACGAGTAAGAAACTGGCGACAATCAATAAGATCTTTTTCATTCTTTTTTCCCTCCTTTTTTTAGTTTTCTCTTATATATTAAATAAGAGGTTTCTTGATAATAGCAAGAGATATGCCAGTTTCTGTTGGAAACTTATAACTTATTGAAAATAAATGGGAATTATGCCTTTTTAGTCTTTCTGCTGATTTGTGGTAACTGTTTTAATGTAAGGAATTTCGACACTGTTTTGATAGTATAGTCAAGGTTAAAAGGGGTTTTAAGGTGGCCTAATGGATGTAACGCATTGATATCAAAAGGAATTTAGTAAGATCTTTACAATTGAAGGGAAATCCGACACATAAAAGGAATTATAACCGAATCTGGTGTATGGAGGAAGGCACATGACTCAACAACAGTATATCATAAGGCGCAAGTTGAATATAATAGAACTTGCGGAACAGCTTGGCAACATAAGCGAAGCATGCAGGAAACTGGGAGTGAGCCGGCAACACTACTACGATATCAAGGCAGCGCTTGAGGAAGAGGGGATAGGGGGACTGCTTGAGAAGGCCCGAAACAAGGCGCGTATCAACAACAGGGTGGCTCCGGAGATTGAAGAGCGGGTTCTGAGCTATTCTCTGGAGTTTCCCACCCACGGACAGGCCCGCGTATCCAATGAGCTCAAGAAGCAAGGGGTAATGCTGAGTCCTGGAGGGATTAGGAGCATATGGTTACGCAACGGCCTTGAGACCAGGAAATTACGCCTTACGCGTCTTGAAAAATGGGCTGCAGAAGAGGGCAACATTCTTACAGAGAGTCAGGTACAGGCACTGGAGAAAGCCAGGGAGGAAAATGAGGCGCATGGGGAAATCGAGACCTACCATCCCGGCTTTCTGCTTGGACAAGACACATTCTATGTTGGCTGGATCAAGGGAATAGGGAAGATATACCAGCAGACAGGTATTGATACCTATTCAAATATAGGATTCGCCAAGCTCTATACAGAAAAGACAGCCGTTACAGCAGCGGATTTCCTCAATGACAAGGTGCTTCCCTTCTTCGACTCTCATAACCTGCCGTTACTCAGAGTGCTGACAGACCGGGGAACAGAGTACTGCGGAACGAGGGCGACCCATCCTTATCAGCTCTTCCTGTACCTCAATGATATTGAGCATAGCAGGACCAAAGCCAGACATCCTCAGACAAACGGCTGTACCGAGAGATTTAATCAAACCCTGCTTGATGAGTTCTATAAGGTGAATTTCAGAAAGAAGGTTTATACTTCTTCAGAAGAAATCCAGGCCGATCTGGACCAGTTTCTCCACAGGTACAATACTCAGAGAACCAATCAGGGCAAGCACTGCAAAGGTCGTACCCCTATGGAAACATTTACAGAGGGACTTGACCTTTGCAGACAGTATCTTCATAATGGAGAGGAGGTGATGAAAGAAGCAGCGTAGTCAACAAAACCGGAAGGCCACCTGTAAACGCTTTTCGTGACTACCGCAGTCTAATGCCTATTCCAATGAAATCGACAGTTTGTTCCAACGGAAGCTGGCCAGCTAGTCCTGGTAAAAGCGGCCACCCTGTCGGAGCGACAGCAACGCTGGCATTTAATTACATCCTAATGCTTGATGAAGTCGTAAAAAGTCTAAAAAAGCCCTTTTTGTCATTGCGAGCATAGCGAAGCAATTTCTATCCGTATGATTTTAAAACAGATTGATTCGTCCTTTGCTCTTCAAGAATCGATATTCTGTCACGATTCAAGGGCTGACCCCAAAGCCTTCGCTCAAAAAGAAATTGACGTAACTATCTGATACTGTTATGCTTCGTCGTCGGTCAATATCCGGTATGGAATAAATATACCATGATTGCAGTCAGCCAATGCTAATATACCTCCTGAGATTCGGGGTACAATGTCCTGATTTTCACATCTAAACCCTGCTCCCAGGATAAAACAAACAGGGTTCTTAAAGCATGATACCTCTCCATTGGATCAGAAACCTATTGTCAGCAGGTAAACCGGAGGGACCTGTAATCCTCCCAGTGGAAGAACAGATCAAAGCATGGCGTACCGCAGCTCAGAAGATGGCATGGAATATCAAAAAAGATGAATTTAACAGGATTGAGGCACCGCCTTTACTGACTGAGAGCGATCTGGAGCAGGGGTTTACCGGCGTCTCTCTTTTCTTTGGCTTTGGAGATGACGGCTCTGGTCATGCTGATTCAGTTCTCTCCGGGAAGATGGCCTGGGATTATGTCTGTAAGCGCAAAAAAGGCAGGGTCTGGCAGAGCCCTTATATTAATTTTGACAAACCGGATGCTTTCCGCTTGCGTTCCGGTGCGCCCCGCAGGCCCAAAGGCTTTTACTTTGCAAAAATCCAGACAGGGGACAGGTTTCAATCGGTAACGGTATCACAGGTTCGCAGGCTTTTTAACTCGGTAACAGGATGCGGTCCGGAAGGCTTTCAGTTCCTCTGCATTACCCATCCTCATTTCACTGAGTTAATGAGCGAAAGGAAGGCCCCGTTTATGGCACTCGCCGACTATGACGTGGCCCCCTATGGGTTCAATGATTTCTTCGATGTTCCGCAGTTGTTTTCGAGCAACCGGATACTTGGGCTTGGAATAGGAAACGTGGATCAAAATTATCCAGGCTTCGGAATTCCAACTCTACGCCTCTGAACTCCCAAAGGTATAAGAGTCTACATCTCAAATCCTAAATATTAAGTTTAGATATTGCTTTGGATTTTATTTATAAACGAATACTTAATATTTAAGATTTGTACCCTAAATAACCCGTCCTTTAAGATTTAACCCTAAATGACCCGTCCTGAAGTTGAACATAAAGTTTTTAATAGTCAGACTAATGAAATTGAGTATACAGAAACTACTTCATCATCTTGTATATTTCCATATATTTCAGTAAGTATATTTATTAATTCTTCAAGAGATTTAAAGCCATCGTTTATAGCGTCCTTTAAGGATAGATCGCCAAATCTCTTAAATATGACTTTGCTTACAACTATCTTGCTGATGTGTTCTTCTGGGGAATCAGGTTTAAATGATTTAGTTGCAAACAGTTCAAACATCTTTCTTTCTGGGTAATCTATACCCCCGCTTTTGTACCTTATAGTTGTTACCTTGCGACCGGAACGAACCCATTCAACATATTCATCAAACAACTGGAAACGTTTTCGTGGAAATAGAGTTAGAAAAGGGAAATGTTTTTGCAATATCTCCATAATATTTAAATCATTATCTATTAGTATCTCAAGAGCACTATTCGTATTAAGTCTGATAGGACTCTCGTCATCCTTTTTCGTTATTAGAATCTCACCAATTGCTAAGTATTTGATATCAATTCGCTTAAAGCAATCCAAGGCATCTGTCACTGTTTCTACGATTGCTTCCCCCGGACCATTAAATGATGTGTTAAGTAAAAGCGGGATGCCAGTTATTTCGGAAAAGCGTTTAATTAGCCTATGATAAAGTGGATTGATAGTTTTATCAACAGTTTGAATTCTAGAACTTCCATCCCTGTGCACAACAGAAGGAATTGAACTTACGTTTGATTCTTTTGCCCTTAAGGCTGCTGTCATATATGGATAAGCTTGCTCAGAATAGAAGTAATTCCCTGTCTCTTCTGAAAGAATGGAGGGCGCAAAAGGCATGTAGCTTTCTCGACGTTTGATAACATTTAGCTTTTCCCTGCTTAACTCTTTTGAAGGATTAGCTAAAATGCTTCTATTCCCTAATGCTCTTGGACCGTATTCACTTCTGCCTTGAAACCATGCCACAAATTCCCCCTTTGCCAGCAAGTCAGCAACACTATTAACAATATCTTCACATATATGGGTTTCGTAGCCCTTCTCTCCAAGTGTTGAAACAATCTCCTGAAGGTCTGCTTTATACTCTCCCCCAAGATATGGATTGAAAAAGCTTTTTCGTTTAAATGAACCTTCTAACTGAATGTGTCCTAAAATTGCATTGCCTACACATTGTCCGTGGTCACCGGCTGCAGGATGAACATAAATCGCTTTAGCACTCGTTATTTCAAGTATTTTTCCAATAGCCGAGCAGTTATATGCAACACCACCAGACAGGCAGATATTCGAAATTCCAGTCTGTGCTATTAAATAATCTATTTTATTGAAAATAGCTTTTTCTGTTTCTTTTTGAAGCCAATAAGCCAAAGCTATATGCTTTTCATTTATCTGTTAACCGGACATTCTTCTTGTCATGTCTTTGAGAGAATATTT
>CAJVYT010000297.1 GCA_913009765.1 uncultured candidate division Zixibacteria bacterium | reverse complement strand
TTTTATTTTTTTTTTTTTTTTTTCAAGCAGAAGACGGCATACGAGATATATCAGTGTGACTGGAGTTCAGACGTGTGCTCTTCCGATCTCAATATTATCTCGAAACCACAATGGCACATTAAACTTCCAATGTGAAGTTATCGCTTCACCACCTTCAAATATAACCAGACCTATTTTACGAAAAGCCATATCAGACTTATTTGGTCAACCCGGTGATGTTGCTTTCTTGCATTTTTCAGGACATGGGACAATAGAGGGGATTGGTGGATTTATCGTTACACCTGACGCAGAGGAATATGATGTTGGTATTTCAATGAGCGAAATACTTGCGATGGCAAATGATTCACAGGTTGGAGAAATATTTATTACCTTAGATTGTTGTAATAGCGGAGCATTTGGAACGATTCCAGAAATTAACAATGAAAAAGTAATATTATCTGAAGGTATATCAGTAATTACTGCAACTCGTGCGAATCAGGAAGCTCTCGAAGAGGGTGGTGGAGGTGTATTTACATCTTTATTAGTGGAAGCGATAGAGGGGGGTGCTGCAGGTCTGTTAGGGGAAGTTACTGCTGCTGGAATTTATACTTATTTAGACAATGCTCTTGGTGCATGGGATCAGCGACCTATGTTCAAATCGAATGTATCAAGATTTATGCGTTTACGAGATGCTGCACCAAAAATTGATATTAAATTACTTCAAAAGATTGTGAGTCATTTCCCACTTCCTGCCGAAGAACTTGAACTTTCACCTGAATATGAACCAGAAGTAGAGCCGCATGATGATATTAAAGAATCGATATTTAAAGATTTAGTTAAATTCAGGAATGCAGGTTTAGTAGAGCCAATCGATGAAGATAATATGTACCATGCTGCGATAAATTCGAAATCTTGCAAACTAACGACCTTCGGTAAGTATTATTGGCGCTTAGTTAATGAGGGCAAGATTTAACAATTGGTCTAACAAATCGCCAAAGTTGGACGGCTTCGCCGCCGCTTGGTTCAATCGTTAGAGCACGCTAGGAAGAAATCACTATGGCAAACAAAGCTAAGTCAGCAAAGACTGCTAAGAAAGCCAAGAAGTCTATGGCATCTAAAAAGGCAAGAAAACCTCCAAGAAAGAGAATTTGTAGTAGTTGCGGTACTGAAAACGCACATAATGCAACGACATGTAAGAAATGTCAGAAATCAAGGTTCGAGCCAGAATGGGTTGTTGCAAAACGACCACTAAATAGAATGTTTAGTGTGCAGATTACAAAATCAAACCCTGATTTTGGAGAAAGTATTAATAGAATTACTTTAAGTAAATGGTGGCCTGGAGGCCGTGCGACATTTCATATACCTAAAGCAACTCAGTGGCAAGAGGTGGCAGATATTATTGATAATGATCTTGCGCCAATACTTGGTTGGAATAAAGCAAAAGAACTTGTGGCTCAAGCAAAAGCACGCGGTAAAAGTACAAAAGAAGAAAAGAAAAATCTTAAGTCTCTTGTCTCTCAGCAACCAGATTTTCTTAAATCAGTCGTTGAAGCAGTAGATTTAGAAAAACTTGGTAAAACAGACTTCAATGCCTTTGTAGAAACATTAGGCGAGATATCAGATGTCGTCACTAATGCTAATTCTGGGTTTAGAAATGCCTTTCTTTCAGTTGTTAAAAAATTACCTAAACAAAAACAAAGGGCACTAGAAGATCTTGATCTTCTACTTAAAGGTTGGTCGTTACATGTTATTACTAATGTTGCGCAGCAGGTAAGAGGTAGAATAGAAACTATAGAATTATTCGAAAACCAAATTAATAATGATAGAACATATGAGATTATCGGAGATAATTCAATACACAGAATTCTTGAGCGTGCGATGTGGCTAGTTGATGAAAGATATTGGCTTCTCTTTTCAAATAAAACATTACTTACTTCCATAGGAAAAGAAATGACGAAAAGAGATAAAAAAAGATATGGGAATAAAAGGCCAGATTTTGTATGTGGTACAGTAGGTAGTAAATTGATAGTTCTTGAATTAAAAAGGCCGTCACATAAATTAAAAGTAGACGATCTAAATCAACTAGAGTCATATATTTTAGTTGCAGAAAGCTACTTTCAATTTACCTCATATGAGGCATATTTGGTAGGTAGTAAGATAGATTCAGACCTTAAAAAAACTATGAAGCATAGATCAAGGTCTTTCAAGATACTTACGTATTCTGAATTAATTGACCAAACAAAAAAACGATATAGTGAATATCTCAATGCAGTTAGTTCAGATGCATAGTCACGAAACCCGAACCAGAGTACAATTATTTCTAATATATGAGGAAATTATTCTAAGAAAACGGGTCGGAAGGATCGGAGAAAACGGGACGGAGAGATTAAATTTTAATCCCTCCGTCCCCATAATAAAGATAATAAAAAGATAAGCTTAAGCCCACAATATCCAGACGGGTCGAATTATTTTAAAGCACCTGCTGTATAGTCAGCTGTTAGATTGAATAAAATAAAATAGGAAGAAGAAATATGTCGCAATGGGACGATAAATATAAAGAGCATCCAGTTCATACTACATTATCAAACTTGCGGGACATCATCGATAATGACGCTTTAGCATCTGAAGATGTAACTATTATTGGCGTCGTAGACAGAATTCGGCAGGCCACTGAATATACAGCTATATCACTTAAAAATGTAATACCCGCTATATTTAATAACGCTATTCTAAATAATATTAATAGTTATCTCCAAAGCATAATTAATGAAGTAAATTCCTACATATCAAATAAAAATGTTGCTCATTTAAATAATACAGCAGCACACATTGATAACCTCACGTCACAAGTTGCTTCACTCTCAATACCGAGACCAAAAGTTACGGAAAAGACATTCACTAATAGTGCGATAACATTCAAAAAACAAGTCGAAAAAATCGTACAAGAAATAACAAAGTCTAAGGATGATCTACTACTGCAAGTAAATAAAATAACGGACAAATCAACAGAACAGGAATCAAAACTTGAGGAAATAAACACCTTAATTGATGAAAGCCAAAAACAAATATCAGAGTCTGTTTCTGATTTGCGGGATCAATTTGATGTGTTTGAAGCTGAGTTTAACGGGAAACTAACTAAGCACATTGAAGAAAAAGACGAAGAAGTAAATACATCCATTGAGGCGTTAGATGAGAAACATAAAGAACTTGTTAGTGCGCATGAAAAATCTGCAACAGACTTGTTATCAGAATTAGAAGAAAAAAAAGAGGAGGCTGCGAATTTAGTACAAATTATTGGGAACATTGGTGTTACTGGTAATTATCAAAAAATTGCTATAGAGGAAAAAAGTACCGCTAATAGATGGCGCAACATTGCGCTTATTTTAATGCTTATTATGGTTGGAATAATTGCAGCAACTGTATTTATCTCAGTTAAAGAAGGTTTTGATTGGAAAATAGCTATATTTAGAATAATAGCGGCTTTAATCTTAGGTGTTCCGGCCGCATATGCAGCGCGAGAGTCAGCTAAGCACAGATCTAATGAGACGCATAATAGAAGTGCAGAATTACAGCTCGCATCGCTCGATCCTTATCTTGAGAAACTCCCAGAAGAACAAAAACATCAAATAAAAGAAAAACTAACAGATAAATTCTTTGGCCTAGAGTCACGTGCTATTCATGACAATGAGCCTGTTACATACAATGCTCTTGTCGATTTAATTAAGTTAGCGATAAAAGGTAAATGAGTAACATCAATCAAGAATAATCGGGGACAGACCACGGTTTTCAATTTTCACTCAGGTAGTTCCTAAAACCGTGGTCTGTCCCCGATTATTTATTTGAATAACCATTGGGATACAGATATTGAAGTGGTACATTTAATATGAGCGCACAGCCAACACCCACCGTACTAATTGCTTACCCACAAGCATTCTCATGCTATGGAAAATTTGAAAGAAAAATATCTAGCATTCTTTCAAATTTTGACCAATTTTATATAGCCTATATGGCAGATGATAACAATTTTATAAATAAGCATCTTGCATCAGATAAACGTGTCTACGATGCTCTTACATCGTCAATAGATGAAGATCATTTAAGTAATATCACTCATGCCATCATCTTCAATGATGGGGAGACATTCAATCACTTAATCGAAAATGCAAATATAGTTGGTATTAAATCAAGAATAATAAATACGGAACTCACTAAAGTAGTCAATATTAACAAGGGTAGTGCGCATGATATTTACATAGGTAGGGGGTCAGCTTGGGGTAATCCGTATGCCATTGGCTTTGATGGAGACAGAGACGAAGTAATAAGAAAATACGAATACGATTTTGAACGTGACTTTTTAAAAAGTAGTAAAGAAGATGCTCTTAAATTACAAGGGAAAGTGCTTGGGTGTCATTGCAAGCCAGCAGCATGTCATGGGGATGTAATTGCAAATTATCTTAACTCTTTAGATGATGGTAAATAGTGCCAAAAATCGTATAACAAGGCGTTGCACCGGACGGCTAAAAGCTGCGCCGTTCGTACCTCACTTTGCAACTTTTAGCCGCCGGTGAGCTTGGTCGTTATGTTTCTATTGAGGACGTGAGACACAAATGAGTTGGGAGTTAATGTCAGAAACCAACGAACCATGCCCCTGTGGAGGAGGTCTATATACCGTTCATTCAGAAATGGATGATTGGAACAGACACAGAGAGCATTGGGAAATGAAATGCCCAAAATGTAAAGCGGTGTATATCCTTCAATCAGAAGGAGCAATTGACTCGGGGATATCCTACGAAAGATATTTTTGGGCCAGAAAAGAAAACGTAGCTCAGCACGATACATTAATGAAAAAAGCTAGCGTTCTAGTAAATGAAGCAGATTTAAAGGCTAGGGAAAGGCATTTTGATACATGGAAAGCTTTATTTAAAGAAAAAAACAAAAAGTATATCTGGAGCATCATTACTAATAATGGAGAGCACTACCCATCGCTTGGAACGTTTTATAAACATGTAAAACATGAAGGTTTGGAGCAATACTTGGACTGGGTGTTTAAAAATGAAAATGATAGGGCCTTAATACTTTTAGGCGTTAAAGATGATGAGCTAATTCATATTAGAGCACAAGCCGAGAAAATAAAGATTAAGGCTATGAGATTATTGAAAGAAACATAACAAAGGCGCTTGCTCCGACACACTCCGCGTTGCTCTGTGTGCGGCACAGCGCCAACGTTATAAGTCACTATGAACTCGGAAACTGACATAAATTTACACCTAGAAGCCTTTGCCAAGAAATGGCTAAAGGGGTCATGGCTAAAGGGGTCAGACCCCTTTTCTCTTTCTAAGTTACTTTTCTTTATCCATAAGCATCAGCAGCGGGGGCAGTAACAGGAAATCCATCAACAGGGCGATGCTGATAGCGATGGCGGTGAGGATGCCCAGGTCCACGTTGAGCTTGAAGCTGGACGAGGCCAGTACTGCGAAACCGGCGATCAAGACCAGCGTGGTCATCCACAGGGCCGTACCCACATGCGAGAACGTGAAACGAACGGCATCATGGGTAC
>CAJVYT010000296.1 GCA_913009765.1 uncultured candidate division Zixibacteria bacterium | reverse complement strand
GGATCAACTCTCGATGCTTGTGTTTTTTTTTTTTAATGATACGGCGACCACCGAGATCTACACTCTTTCCCTACACGACGCTCTTCCGATCTCGATTCGTTCCGCTCGTTTGGTTTTACGGAAACTGACACCCGCTTTGGTGAGAACATCCTCGATCGCTGACTCCAAGCTGTCACCAATAATCTCGCTAACGGAGTCACGATGCCCGGCAAAAGGCCTTCCAAGCAACCGTTCATACAACAGCATGGCATAGGGAGCCCCTATTTGAGATAGATTCTTGATGCTGGAAACACCCTGTTTTGTATCGGCTTTGTTCAACCGATGCAATTGATCAATGTCTACTTCGGGAGCACCGGCAGATAGCAATTGACACGCGGTTTGAACCATCGCCTCAAGTCGTTCCTTGGTAACTCCGTTTGTATTGAGTTCCGTTTCAGGCCTCATTCGCACTTTCCGATCCAGGGAACGCACAAAGCTTTGGGTAACCTGCACTCCGGTTCTTTGCATAGTGACATAGCCCCACTCCGGAGGTGTAAAACCAAGCATGGTTCGCAGAACCACAATCGAAATCGGCTCGGAAACCGTCACAGGGTAAACCTTGTCGGGATCAAGAATGGAAAATCCATCTGTAGCTGCTTTCAATGCTTCGTAGCCACGTTCGAAAACAGGATATTCCACAAATCCTGCCCCTTTGGGCATAACGAGGAATTCCGATTCGAGGCATGAAAATACAGAATCAACATAGCTTTCCGGATCCCGGAGAATCTCCTCCAAGGAAACTTCAAAAGGGAACGTCAGCATATTCATCTCCATAATTTGCATCGCTCTCATGCACAGAAAACAACGGCATATCCTTTGTCGTTTCTCTTTTAACGCCCTCCATGCATTTCTCGACTTCGGCCCATCCACCAAAGCGTTGGAGCCAATCTGCCACTTTTGCGATACGTGATGTTGTTGGTTTGTTCTTATTCCAGTTAAGCCGCAAGGACCAGATCGCCAACCGGATTAGATGCCCATAGGTAATACATCTGATGCCACCACGAGTCGGTTTGACATTTCCGGCCTTGAGATGGTTTAAGTCTTTTTCTACAATTCTGGCAAGTTCATGTGGCGAATCCGCTATCCATTTTCGCTGCATGACGCCTGTTGTCCGGCAAACAAAAATGGTATCGATTATGGATGATCCGGTCCCATTGATATGAATGGATGCGCCCATTTCGGCAGGACAAGGAAGCGATGCAGAACAGGTCAGACCGCCATCAAGGACCGCCACCGCCACCGGGTAATACGCTTCGATTGTATTGTGATGATAAGTGAATGCCAGGGGGGCGCCAGTTTTTAGTGCCTTCGACATTTTTTGAAATACAGCGGAAATTCCCCGTGTGAAATGATCGAGTCCCCGACCCATGTCCACATTGCCGGTCAATTCATCAGGTGTGCGCTATGTCCGCAAATAGCGGTTGGCAACTAAATTGCAGCTGCCAAAAAGAGTTTTTCAATTTTATCCAGCGCTTGATCTTCTTTTATCAGTTTTTTTGCATCCGCTGGAATTTTCCTATTATGTGATTTCATTTCTGAAAACTCTTGTAAGAATAAACGACTATCAATTTGTGAGAACCTCTCTTCCAAACCGCTGGTCCCATCAAGCAGCAACTCAAGATAGTCTTCGTTATCAAGATTTTTGACCAATACAGTGCCGGGTAACATTGCAGTTAAGGATCTTTTTACTGAGATGTTGCCACTTCTTTTTCGTAATAATCTTTTCAAATATCTAAAAAATTGCTCCATCACATTATTCGTTCGTTGGGGTTGAATCAAGATCTCCTTTCCATCTACCATGACTTTAATTGGATCTGCAAACAGCTTCTCATAATATTTTTTGATCTGCTCAATCATTTTCTGATGGTATTTATTTTCTGACGATTTATACTTATCAATAAATTCATCTACCTTATTGGAAATGGATTTCATATCACAATCTTCACCAGCGTCGTTTAACCCCTGTTTACCATCTTTCAACGTGATCCGAAGTGCTTCTCTTAGTTCATTGAAAATGGTTTCATTTTCTTCCAAAAATGAAGCCGTTTGTTTCAAATCCTTATCGTTGATAACACGGCTCAAAATCTTTATCAATTGGTAAAAAGGCTTACCCCCTTTTGTGTTATATAGCCGTTCTATTTTCTCGTAGCCGGCTATAAGTCGATGATAGAATAGAGAATGTTTCATATCAAAAGGGAAGCCATAGCCAGATAGCGAAGAAGTATCGAATATGCAGTGAATAAACAACAGTGCTGTTTTTATGGATGCTAGTTCCGGATTGGCGTCGATCTTTGACAGGTCTTTAATCTCTTTTCCAAGCTTCTTTTCAAAATCCTTTGCCTTGTTTTTCAAAGCCACTCGTATTTTGCTCTTTGTTAAACGATTGCGAAGATCCCGATACTTATCATCAAGGAGGTCTTTTCCGAGATCTCTAAGAAAATGGAAATGACATATCAAAAAAAGTACTCCGGGGAATACTTCCTCAACAGCCCCTATCAATCCTTTTCCCATATCACTAACAACTGCTAAAGGGGTGCCATATTTTGCTTGGATATCTTTTAAAAAAGGAATGATCTTTTCCTTCTTTTCTGAATTGATTTTCACGCTTGAAAGGATAATCCCGCTGATTTCATCCATACCCGTAAACAAATGAGGGCTATCCCCTTCGCAGGTTCCATCAATATGAAGGATGTAACCACCATTTAGGGCCATCTTCAGCCTGAGTTTCAACTGGCTCTGCTGATGACAGATGGTTAGGTACGCTATGAATTTTTGTCCAAGATAGCGGATTTCACTTTCAGATATGTTGATGGCCTTCAACTCCAGCTCTTTCTTGATCGCCTGGTCGTTCATAGAGCGAAGATACGTAGCTTTTCCGACATGCACCAGCACATCATACCCGTAGGTGCCTTTAAACGGAACCAAGCGTTTTAAATCCTCCGAACGATGGATTTCTCCGTGTTGGGGGCAGTATAAAAAGGTCTCATGGGCAATAAAAGGTCCGGTATTCATTGTGATAACGGTCCTCTCCCCTGTCTTTAATACATTTAACCTGATGTTACATTGAGTACAGAATTTTATTTCAGGATAGAATAAAAATTTCGAGATCTCCGGGAACAGTGTCTTTGCACTCATTTCCTCAGTTTGCTTTTTTCGTAAATCAGAAAGAACCTTTATCGCCGAGAATCTGGAGTTTTTTTTAAAAGACCATGAAAAGAAAGCAAGTTTGTAATCATGGACGGAGAAATATTAACGTTTTGTTCACGCCTTAAAATAGAAGATAACTCCTCTTCAGATAATTCCGGATGCTTGATGTAAACAACCAATATTTTGATGGCTATGGCATCGCTGATTCTTTTTACATCGTCTGCCTGAACTCTTTTGATTATTTGCCTTGCATATATTGTGGGGTCATTGGAAAAATAGATATAAACGCCGCCGTGCTTTTCACGAAAAATACCTCCCACATCTCGAAAGTGGTGCATGAATGATCGGGGTAGTAAGTTCACAACGGCGCCTATCTCATTCCCGCTCAGTCCATCTTCTGAGGCAAGGATCATGTGTTTCACTGTTTGTCTAAGGTTTCCATATTTTGAAAAAAGAATATTTCGATAGGGCCAAATTCCATGAACATCAAATTTGGGTATTGCGGGCAGTGTGTAATACCGACTATTTTTATTGTAGCTTCTTAATACAGCTAACTCAGCAAATTGACGTTGAACTGTTCTAATTGAGCAACCATGTGTTTTGGAAACCTGACTCAAGGTTAACACTTTAGATTTATTAAACATTTTTTCTAAAGAGTTCGATTTCATAGCTCCCTCCTGTCGTAATATATGTTTTGAATGTGGAATGATAACATATATTACGACAGATCGGAAGCAAAACCCCCTGATTTATAAAGATTTTTAATGGATTTTCTTAAAATTTAAGGAGAATGGCAGACATATAATGCGACATTTGAGGAAGAGAATTTTATATCTAACTGTTTTTATTTGACTTTCTTATGGCCAACCGATATTTATTTACATAGCTTTTGCTTGACAAAATACCAATAGCTGGTAATAAATATTCATGTTCTGGAACGTAAAATTTAGAAACAGGGCTAAAAAACAGGCTGGAGATCTTCCCATTGAAGTTCAAGAGAGTCTTTTTGCTCTGGTTCTGGAAATCAAAAAACTTGGGCCTACGAGAACCACTTGGCCTAACTATGGCAAAATAAGAGGCAAGAGGGATTGTCACCATTGCCACCTGAAAAAGGGCAAACCAACCTATGTTGCCGTTTGGAAGGTAACGGATAAGGAGAATAAGCTTGTGGAGGTGCGATATGTTGGAACTCACGAAAACGCAGACTACGGACGAATATGTTGAAATTCACTTACGCGGAGTACCCTCTGACAAGGGAGAGTTGGTAAAGGACGCCATTGAGAAAATCCTTAATCTGGCAGGAATGCATCTCCAAAAGATGGAAGAAGACGATTCCAGGTTATATTCCATTGAGGAGGTTTTCCCTGAGTTCCATATAGGTCATGCGTTGCGCGGGCTCCGTTCCCGTGAAGGACTGACGCAAAAACAGCTTGCGGAAATGATAGGGGTCAAGCCAAGCCATATTTCTGAAATGGAGAACGGCAAGCGCACTATTGGTAAAGAAATGGCAAAGCGTTTGGCCAAGGCTTTACGGACTGAATATAAGGTTTTTCTCTAAATTCCAATCATGCCAGCCCGTACTCCTTGATTTTGGAGATGAGCATCGGCCGGCTGATCTCTAAAAGTTTGGCAGACTGGGTCCTGTTCCCGTTGGTCGCTTTCAGGGCCTTTTCAATGAGATTTCGTTGCAGCTGTTTAGAAGCCTTTTTGATGGAAAGAGTATCCACGCTTTCAAAATCTTGAGTAAGGCCCCTGTCCCGGGTCAGACTGGATGGAAGTTCCTTCGGCGTTATCAAACGACCGGTAGAAAGAAGTACCGCCCTCTCCATAACATTTTCCAGTTCTCTCACATTCCCCGGCCAGTGATAGCTCATCAGAATGGACATCGCTTCAGAAGAGGGGGCTTCCACTTTCTTGTTCAGTTTCTTGTTAAAGATATCTATGAAATAACCGGTCAGGAGTGATACATCCCCTTTTCTTGTTCTCAACGGGGGAAGATGAACGGTCAAGACATTAATCCGATAGTAGAGATCTTCGCGGAATCGTCCTTCCTCTACCTCCTTCCTCAGATCCTTTGACGTGGCCACCACAACCCGAACATCAATTTTTCGTGAACCCACACCTCCCAAGGGAGAGATCTCTTCTTCCTGCAATACGCGCAGAAGTTTTACCTGCAACGAAAAGGGGAGTTCGCCAATCTCGTCTAAAAATATGGTTCCTTTATCCGCCTCCTCAAAACGGCCCGGCTTGTCTTTGACAGCATCTGTGAACGCCCCTTTCTTATACCCAAAGAGTTCACTTTCAATGAGGTTTTCAGGAATACCGCCACAGTTAAGATCGGAAGAGCGTCGTGTAGGGAAAGAGTGTA
>CAJVYT010000295.1 GCA_913009765.1 uncultured candidate division Zixibacteria bacterium | reverse complement strand
TGATCCACTTAGTTAACGTAGCACGATCATTCTCGTTTAGCTGAATTTTTACTCTTTGATTTCCCATGTCGTAATTATAACACATACATAATTCATTTGTATAGTTATTTGTGAGACACTACACTAGATAGAACCTTTGAAAAAACATCTCTTTCATACTCGCGAATATTAAAAAAAACAAAATCTAGAAGTTGCCCGACCCTGTCCCAATAAGAAGATAATCTAATATATGCAATTTCTGTTTTATCATAAAATTGGTTAGAAACCATTGGAAGTATGACATTATTTAATTCTTCTTGATCTGTTTTTTCAAGGAAGTCTGGATGCTTTTCTAACAGTCCCTTACAAATAAAGTATAAATGTGCAATACATATACTGTTATAACTTCTTTGATACATTGAAGTCATTTCATCGATAGCTGTATAAACAAACATATCATATTTTTTTGTTGAAGCCTGCTCATCGGAAACAATTACTATTTGTGGAGGCCCACCAAGTTTTTTAGATAGTTTAGATATTTTTCGGGTAATAATTTTCTCGGTTTTTTTTGATTTGAACAACTCCGCAGGGCGGGGATCAAAATATTTTTGCATTTTTTTTATTAAGATTGGTTCATTTACGGTGTAAGATAGTATTTGAGCAAAGTTTTGGGATAACTCTGACAGTTGCTTGTTTTTTTTCATTGTTATTTTTAATCCTAACGCCGTCATGACTAACAGGCGGAACCTTCTAAAATTATTCATTGCAACAATGAACTTAAAATCCTGATTAACTTGAAAAAGGTCCCAGCTATAGCCTGTTCAAGTCCATGAACTGGTTATGTTTTCATTAAGTAAATGCATCCCAGTTATTACTGCCACTATCTGGACTGGGATCACGATAGCTACTATCTTTAAAATGATTTTTGGGGATAAACTATATTTAGTTGAAATTGAAAAGAGTGGCTCCTCCGTGGCATAATCCACGTGACCCAAAAACATTTAAGAAAGGAGCCACTAATGAAGGAAAGCACAAGGAAGAGGAAAAAAGCAATAAGGGGAATGGAAGGGGTATACGGCAGGCAAGAGATTGTCGAACAGATGTACCGTATTATAGTAACTGGCAAACGGGGACTTGACGCAATGATGAAGGAACTGGGCAGGATGGTGGCAGAGGCGATCATGTACATAGAGCGTGAGGAGATAGCAGGGCCTGAGTATCGGCCCTTCAGTCCTGAGATAAGGAAATGGGCGAGCCAGGCTGGGTCGATTTACATTGGGGATCAGAAGATAAGGGTGGCACATCCGAGGCTTCGGGGTTCGGTGGGAGAGATAACATTGAAGAGCTACAAGAAACTCAAAGAGCCTGAGGGCTTTTCAGAAGAACTGTTAGGGAAAGTACTGAGGGGAATATCGTGTCGGAAGTATGCTGAGACGGTAACAGAGGCTGCGGAGGCATTCGGGTTATCGGCCAGTACGGTATCGAGGCATAAGTCTGGGGTCGGGCCACGTTAAGTAATTGTAAATTAATGATTGATACACTCGCAATAAATCAGGCTGCAAATTTCATCTCAAATCGATAGTCGATGCGAGATGGGCCAGATATTTTCTGGATTTTCATTGCAGCTGATAAAAATCGTTCTTTGAAATTGTAAATATAGTCTATAAGACCAGGAACTGCCAGCTTAAGGGGCTTTTTGCACCCAAATTCACTGTTCATGAACGCAGCTGCCCGGAAAAGATTTACACCAATTGCCTTTAATGTCGCACTGAAGCTCACTGCCTTGAGTCCCCGCACCCGCAACCTCTTCACCCCTGTCTTTCGGTCATAGTACGACATGGTTGCTTCAACGCCGGCTCGGTATCTGTACTTATCACGGAACTCAGGTGTCTGCTCATAGATTCTCCGTTTCGCAACCCGAACATCTTTGTCTTTGTATCGAAGATAATAACCTCTCTTGCCAGCTTTGACAAGACATTCATTTACCATACTGCACTCTTTACAGCTCTGAACACCAAATGCTGCAGTATAGTTGTCGTTCTTCTTTTTAGTTTTAATGGGGCATTTACCTTCTGGACAACTTTTAACCGTTGCATTGTCGGAAAGGACAAAGTCGCTAAGGGTTATTTCCTTATCACTATTTCTTCCCATGACAGGTGAGATTACTTCAACTCCAAGCTCTTTAGCTTTCTCAGAGTTCTCATCGCCGCCGTACAGAGAGTCGGCCAGCACTTCTTCAGGCCCAAGTCCTTTGTCCTGTGTGGCCTCTATCAAAGGAATCAGCGCATTGGCATCACTGTTGTCGGCAGATTCTACCTGTACATGGGTAATAAGAGAAAGTGAATTGTCGTCTTTATTATTGCTGTATGTTTCTGCAACCTGCACCTGATACCCCTTACCCTTGTGCCCACTATATCCGGCATCCGGGTCCGAAGGATTCTGCAGTGAATCCGATGGCACATCCTTGTTGGGCTTGACTGATATCTTCCTGCCCTTTGTCGTTATATCTTCTTCTACTATACACTGCTCTTTCATAAGCCTCACAAGGAGCTTATAGCTGCTCATTGAAGTAACTTCGCCTTTGCCCTTGAACCGCTCTACCAGAAGAAAGAGGTCTTCGCTTAATGATTTAAGCGTCTTTTCAGACTCCGATGGCTTTACCATCGAAAACAGCGACTCACCACTTTTGCTCATATATCTGTCAACCAGTTCTCTCTCAAGTCCATTAAACAACTCCCCCTGATGACGTTTCAGGTTTACAAGGAATTTCTTGATGGTTGCAACAAAGAGCCCTATTCTTCCAAGGTGTCTCATATTTGAATAGATATGCTTGGAATCATATCTCTGTAGAGTTGTGTCTACTTTGAATATCCTGGCAAGTTTCTCTGTTACACTATCAAACACAGCGGTATAGAGATCGTTCTTTGTCAGAATATCCCTCATCGTCCAGAGGGTCTTTGGTGATACATAAGCCTCTGTGTCGGAATCGTTGGTAATGTTCAGGGCATAGTGCCACTGGATATTGAAGGCATATTGGTATATTGCCTCATCATCGGTAAGATCATTCATCTGCTGGAGTATCAGCAATCCCAGCATTGCATGAAGTTCTTTTGTTGGCGCTCCCCTCGAACTATGGTAAAATGGTTGTAACTTGTTTGCAGGTAGTTCAGGCAGTATTTCGTCACGGAATAACCTGGCCCACGAGTTCTCTATCAGACTCTTTCGCTTCGGGCCTAAGTAGTTAAAGGGGTCAAAAATGTTAACTGTTTTGTGGTCTTTTGTGTTAATCATGGCCGCTCCATAAAAGTCATTGATTTTTCAGTATATTTTACCATAAAACCACCTTTTAAGTATACAGAAAAAACGATCTTTCTCTTTATTTTCATAAAGTTGCAGAGTGCTGACTTTTTACGAGTTTGTCAATGATTAATATCCCAAAAGTACGTATTTTGACCCCATATATCCTCTTTTTTGCTATCAGAAACAGCGATATAGGATGCTCTCTCTTCTCGAAGCTGAAATGCTCCATCAGTTTCAATAACTTTACGCCCTTTCGCCATTATGCCCAGTCTCTCTTTTATTGCTTCAGTAAAGCTTTGACTGCCAACTGCTATGCTTTCAGTCCACTGAGCCTGCCTGTAATTGTTTCCATTCACCAATGATTCTCGTATCAACTCTTTATGGGTTTTTCGAAATTCATCGTAGGCTTCAAAGCCAGCCAGTTCAGCAAGTCGTTTATAAGCAATAAGTACACATTTTTTACGAAGATTCTGGATTTCATGATAACCGCCAAAGGGCCATTCCGAGGGATGTGAGACCACACCATTGCGAACCATGTTCAAATCAATATATACAAGACATCTGAGTAAATGTTGTTCGCTTTCGATGGCTGTAGCGTGGTAGCGGTCTTCCCAGAAGGCTCCTTTTCTCTTTTTTCTCAGGTTGTATTCCTGACCAGTACGTCCAGCCACCAACTTGATTGATTCTGGTATTACGTCTCTGCCTTCTTCATCCAGTACAAGTAAATGAATATGGTTAGAGGTTACATTATAATTCAGTATTATCAATCCGTAGCGTCTTTTTGCCTCAAAAAGCCATTGGAGCCATCTTCGCCTGTCTTTAACCAATTTAAGCAAAAAATCTCGCTTGTGGCATCTGTGAGTGAGATGCCATATTTGTCCAGGAATATAATGCCTTTTTGCTCTGGCCATTATCCGTTGACTCTATATTTACGTTATTGACCTTAAAATCGTCATTATGGACCCCCCAATGGCCTTTTTTAACAATGATTCTTTCATATTTTCAATTAGTTAGCGTGGCCCGACCCCGACCCAGCAGAGACGATGCGCTCGAATGATTTGTTCGGGCGCGCGATTCAGCGCGCGTCTGAACAAATCAGGCGAGAGCGGTAGCTCAATTCTTGTTATACGTTTTCCATTTCCTTTAATGTTTGACCTTGTTGGTTTTTCCATGCCATTAAACCATTCGCGCTACCACCATGTATTACGGCTGCTGCTGCACTTGGGCTGGAAAACTCAACATCTTTAGTAAAAACAAACATGTCATCTTGTGCGATTAAGTCATTATCTTCGATTAGCTTGTTTCTTTGTGTTAATACGCCGGGATAATTTTTAGCAGATTCTCGCTCTTGCAAGACAGCCTGCGAACCTGAAAGTACAACAATCCCATTTGGAGTAAGATAGCCTGATGCGGAAATCTCCTTAATGCTACATGTTAAAAGTTTTCGCTGGGTATCGCGTTGCTCCTTAGAGACAGGAGAGACAAAGGCTTCTATGCCAAGAACAGGGAGGACTTGTTGCATTTTTTCCAGGAACACTTCCATATCTTCTCTGTCTGATTCAGGAAGTTTCGAACCACTACCTTGGTTGTTCATGACGACAGAGCGGCCTGCTGATTTTGCAACCTCAATTAGACGACCTTCAATATATCTTATATGTGCTTTGGTAAGGTTTTCATCCTTGCTGATAAAAAATGCAATATGATTCCAAAAATCATTAGAAAGATGATTTTTTATTCTATCCCTAATACACTCCGCTTCTCCAATATATATAGCCTGCTTGTTATTTTCTGGGTCCGTACCAGTAAGGAAATAAATGCCTGGACTTAAAGATTCTTCTCTTTCCAATACCTTATCGAATTCACTTCTTGGACCTGCAACTGCTTTGCCTGTCCAATTTGAAAGTTCGGCAATCCTCAGTCTTTTAGGGTCACCAAATGCTAAAAATATTTTTAGTGTCGCTGTTGGCATTGCGGTTCCTGAGTTTTCGTATAACAATTAATATACGAACTGCTTATTTCTCCTCAAATTTCCCAAAACTATATTACATTTTAGAAGCATATGCATATGCAACTCTAATTGATTATTTTATAAAGAAAAAATGTTACAAATACCTCCAGAATTACAGGCCCGTTATAATGTTCCTTTGGTTAAAAAGGCTATCCCGAATCAGCGTTGTCCGGTTAGGTTTTTGCATAATCATGATTTTTCTTTTGTTTTTTGAAGCTGTTAGTGCCTAAAGGGTCAAAATCAAAATTATGGGCTTCATTTCGGATTTTGATTCTCAATTCTCTGAC
>CAJVYT010000294.1 GCA_913009765.1 uncultured candidate division Zixibacteria bacterium | reverse complement strand
GCGTGTGAGCTGTGTGTTAGTTAAAGTGAATGAGTGATGAGTAGAGTGATTATATGTATATGTATATTATTTTTTTTTTTTTTTTATGTTTATATGTTTTTATTTTTTTTTTTTTTTCAAGCAGAAGACGGCATACGAGATATATCAGTGTGACTGGAGTTCAGACGTGTGCTCTTCCGATCTTGTAGAAAATAATTCTACAAAAGTTAAAAAAGTGAAATTACAAGTTCTATCTATTGACGGTAAAGTACTTTTTACTAAAGAAAAGAAACATTTTAATAAACAGTGCGGATATGGTTCTTTTGGAGGGTATGATGATAACTGTATATTTTATCTCTATGGCGAAGCCCCGCAATTTCCTTACATAATTGATTTTGAATATACGGTCGAATGTAAAAGTCTGTTTTATTTAACAGGAGAGACTTTTCAACATTATATTCCTGTTGATTCTGTTTCGTTTACAGTTAACAGTACCGATGGAACTATTATTCATTCAAAACTATATGGTTCAGATGCTTTACCTATAATCTCTGATTATAACGGGATAACATCATACCAATGGGTACTCAATAATATTCCGGCATTAGAATCTATAAAATATCTTCCCCCGGATGCACGTGAAGAAATCCATTTAAGTTTAGTCTGTGAACAATTATCATTTGGCGGATACACTCTTCCGGAAGTTAGTTGGTACGGAATCGGAATGTGGTATAACGAACTGTATCAAAGCAAATGCAACACTGTTCCCTTACAGGAATCATTTTCAATGGAAGAAATCTATAACAATGTAATAGAAAATGTTCGTTATGTTGCTATTGAAATCGGTGTTGGAGGATTTCAGCCGTATGATGCCGCCCTTACAGAATCACGAGCTTTTGGTGACTGCAAGGATATGTCCACTCTTCTTGTGTCTCGTTTACATAATCAGGATATTACAGCTTATCCTGTATTGGTTCTTACTCGTGACAATGGCAGAATTGACCCCGACTTTCCAAATTTAGGGTTTAATCATGCCATAACTGTAGCGATTGAAGGAAATGACACAACATGGATGGACCCGACCTGTAACTCTTGTACCTATGGTGAACTGCCATCAGGTGATGAAGATATTGATGTTTTGGTTGTCACCGAAGAGGGTGGTGTTTTACGAAGAACACCGGCTAGTAAACCAAAAGATAATCAGATTCTCAGGAACACATCTTTGTATATTGCAGCAGATAAAACTGTTCATGTCTCCTGTCAAATTAAAATGTTTGGAAATTTGGGTAGAAGCATGAGAGGAAGACTGGATTCTAAAACTAAAAATGAAAGAAGAGAATATTTAGAAAGTTATATTAACGGTAACGAATCTCTTTTTGATCTTTCAACTTTTTCATTTGAAAATATGGACGATATAAACGAACCGTTTATTATGCATATTGAAGCAAAGGGAATAAAGAAAGTTGATAAGATAGGCAAAAAATGGTATATTAATCCGTATTTGTTTTTTAGAGAAAAAAATATTACAAAAGTAAAAACATCAGACCGCAAATACCCTATCAATTTCAGTTATCCATATCAGGTTATTGATTCAATTACGATACAAATTGACACTTCTCTGCAAGTTGATTCTGTCAAATTTATCAAACCGGACACAATTGAAACATCATTTAATTTCTTTGCTACAAAGGCAAAACAAGTTGATAATTTATTCTACTGTATTGTTACAAAAGATTTAAAAACCTATCAAGTAAATCCTGACCAGTTTTTAGAGTATGAGATGTATTATCAAAGACTGAAAAAAATAACCTCAAAATATATTAAACTCTACACCCATTAAAAGATATATTACGGTAGGTTTTGTCAGTATTTACACGTTGAAATTAATCAATTAAACACTTTCCCCTTGCTTTTGAATCAATAAATTTCGTATATAATACTATAATCGGAAAGGTGTTATGCCAAAACAGACTTATGTAAAACAAGAAGAAATCAAACAAGTCATCCAACTTGCGAGTGGAAAACAATTATCTTTAAGCAGACCGCTTGTTATGGCTGTGTTGAATTTTACTCCTGACTCATTTTCTGATGGCGGGCAGTATAATTCTATAAAAAATGCAGTCGAGAAAGTTTTACAAATGGAATCAGAGGGTGCCGATATTATTGATATTGGAGGTGAGTCAAGTCGCCCGGGTGCCGACTCTGTATCTGAAAAGGAAGAAATTTCAAGAGTTATCCCTCTCATCTCAGAACTGCGAAAACTGACCAATATCCCGATTTCAATTGATACCTATAAATCTCATGTCGCTAAAAAAGCAATTGATGCCGGGGCTGATATTATTAATGACATCTCCGCATTCAGATTTTCACCCGTTATGGCTGGAATAGTTTCTGAAACCAATGTCCCGATTATTCTTATGCACATGCTTGGAACACCTCAAAATATGCAGAACAACCCGTCCTACATTTCTGTAAACGATGAGATTATTTCATTTTTTACAGAACGTATTGACTATGCTGTTTCAAATGGAGTGGATAAATCAAAACTAATTCTCGACCCGGGTATTGGCTTTGGTAAAAGACTTTCTGACAATCTTGAAATTATAGCTTATTTAGAAAAATACAAACAGTTCAATCTCCCGATTTTAATAGGTACATCCCGAAAATCTTTTATCGGCATGATACATCCATCAGAAAAAAATGCTGACTCCAGAATCGGCGGATCAATCGCATCGGCAGTTGCAGCTGTCGCCAATGGAGCAAATATTGTACGGGTACATGATGTATACGAAACTGTTGAAGCATTAAAAGTATTACAAGCTGTAATGGAGTATAAATGAACTTCTTCCAAATAGATTTTATAAAGTTTGGTTTAAAAGATGTCGTTGATGTCTTAATTGTATCGTTTGTCATTTTTCAGATTCTAAAACTGGTCAAAGGTACCCGTTCGGTTCAAATTATTATCGGACTGTTATTAGTTGCCGGGGTTTCATTTATTGCTTACTGGTTTCAGCTTGAAGGACTCACTTGGCTCTTCTCAAATTTGGCAACATTTGGACTCATAGTTATCGTAGTAGTATTCCAACCTGAACTGCGTTCTGTTCTGGCACAGTTTGGTCAAAACAGACTGCTGCGTCGATTTGTCACTTTAGAACAACGGAAATCCTTAGAAGAAGTCAATAGAGCAGTACAACGTCTTTCAGAACTTCGCTATGGCGGTTTAATTGTGATAGAACGTAGAACAGGACTTAGAAATTACGCTGAATCGGGCAAAGAATTAAATGCAGAACTTTCTGCCGAAATGCTGATTACCCTCTTTACTCCATATACACCATTGCATGATGGTGCTGTTATCATTTCCGGTGATTATATTATTTCCGCTGCCTGCTCATTACCACTTACGACAAATCCGAGATATAGAAAACTTTATGGTATGAGACACAAAGCAGCAATAGGTGTTTCGGAACTTTCCGATGCGGTGGTTATTGTTGTTTCTGAGGAAACCAGCAAAATTTCTATTGCATTTGGAGGTACACTGTATTCTGATATTGAAAAAACTCATTTTAAGGATACTCTGGCAGAATATTTAAAAAAATAAGCAAAAGGCTGAATTGACAAATAGCCGATTTTTACCTATCTTTGCCACTCGGTAAATGTAATTTTTACAAAGGCCGATTAACTATTTCCCCGGCAATTTTTGTCGGGATTTTTATTGTATGGAAGAACCCCAAATACGGGCTGTAAGCTCTTGAATGGTTTTGCTATTATTGATTGTTAACGAGTATATAGGACAGGCTTGCCTGTGACAGATTTAAACAAAATACGAAATTTCTCCATCATTGCCCATATAGACCATGGTAAATCTACCCTTGCCGATAGACTCTTGCAGGAGACAAGAACGCTTTCAAGCCGAGAGATGAAAGCTCAAGTACTTGATTCCATGGACCTAGAGCGTGAACGAGGTATAACTATCAAAGCTCATGCTATCCGTTTAGCTTATGAAGCAAGCGATGATAATATATACCAACTCAACTTGATAGATACACCGGGGCATGTCGATTTTACCTACGAAGTAAGCCGTTCTCTTTCTGCCTGTGAGGGTGCTGTTTTGGTTGTTGATGCTGCCCAAGGTATTGAAGCCCAGACTCTTTCAAATTTGTATTTGGCAATGGAAAATGATTTAGAAATTATTCCGGTTGTAAATAAAATTGATCTTCCCGCAGCTGACCCCGAGCGAGTCACCCAAGAAATTGTCGACCTTTTAGGATGTGACCCATCTGAAGTTATTCGTTGCTCTGCTAAAACCGGCGAGGGTATCGCCGATGTTCTTGAAGCTATCGTAGCCGGAGTTCCGGCTCCGCAGGGTGACCCCGATGCCTCCCTGCAGGCAATGGTCTTTGATTCTGTCTTTGATTCCTACCGTGGAGCTATGCCTTTAGTAAGAATTATGAACGGTACTTTTCATAAAAACGATAAAATTAAATTTCTTTCTACACAAAAAGAATATGATGCCGATGAAGTTGGTTATTTACGTTTAACACAAGTTCCTCAAAAAGAACTGTCAGCGGGAGAAGTTGGTTATTTTTTTGCATCTATCAAAGATGTTGCCGATACAAAAATCGGCGATACTGTTACAACTCTCAATAATCCTACCGAAGAACCGATTGGCGGTTTTGTTGATGTCAAGCCGATGGTCTTTTCAGGACTATATCCTGCTGTGGCTGAAAAATTTTCAGACTTGCGTGACGCTTTAGATAAACTCAAACTCAACGATTCTTCGCTGACTATTACACCGGAAACATCAACTGCTTTGGGGTTTGGGTTCCGTGTCGGCTTTTTAGGTTTGCTGCACATGGAAATTGTCACCGAACGGCTCTTAAGAGAACATGACCAGACAATTATAAATACAGTTCCCAATGTGGAATATCATGTGTTTGACAAATATGATGAAAATAAAATAACAATAGTCGACAATCCTGCTAAAATGCCTCCTGCCGGCGATATCGGGCATATTGAAGAACCGTTTGTTGATGCACAGATTATTGTCCCCGATGAATATATCGGAGCGATTATGAAACTCGGCACCGAACGGCGGGGTGAGTACAAAACAACAGAGTATCTTTCACCAAAACGGGCATCGCTTTCATATTCGTTTCCGCTATCTGAGATTATTTTTGACTTTTACGATAAACTTAAATCATGTACCCGCGGATATGCATCATTTGATTACGGCATGCCGTATTACAAACGTTCTGACATGGTCAAACTCGATATTTTGTTAAACAACGATCCGGTCGATGCTCTTTCGGTTATTATTCACCGTGAACATTCTTATAGGTGGGGAATGCAGATGAATGAAAAACTTCGCAAACTTATTCCACGTCAGATGTATGATGTTGCTATTCAGGCTGCTATCGGCAACCGTATTATCAGCCGTTCAACAGTAAAGGCACTCCGTAAAAATGTGACCGCCAAATGTTATGGCGGTGATATTTCTCGTAAACGGAAACTGCTTGAGAACCAAAAGAAGGGGAAAAAACAGATCGGAAGAGCGTCGTGTAGGGAAAGAGTGTAGATCTCGGTGGTCGCCGTATCATTAAAAAAAAAATAGAAGGAAAGGAAGATAA
>CAJVYT010000293.1 GCA_913009765.1 uncultured candidate division Zixibacteria bacterium | reverse complement strand
TCTTTCAAAGTTTTTTCAGATTTCCTTTTAACTGTTTTTTGTGCATCTCGACCTTTAGCCATAATTCTCTCCTTACTATTTGCTAATTATTAAACGCCCTTAGCCAGATTGTATCTAGAACATAACGACACAAATCACCGGCAGTTTAAAGCAGAGCGACGAGGAACGAGGAGCGGCGCTTTAAACTGTCCGAGTGCATTTGTCTTGTTAGGCTTTTTTTGCATTCTGCTTAACCGCATTATTAGGCATTTTTTCAGTCCAGTATTTTTCTATAGACTCAATTAGTAATTTCTCGCCATCTTTTTTATTTGATTCAAAGTATAATTGCATAAATGAATCGTACTCCTTGTGGTAATTTTCTGGTAGTGATGGTACTAAACTGGCGATTACAGGCTCAACATCAGGATTAGTTAAATACTCTTGACGTAATAGCGCATTATTTAAGTAACCATTACAAAGCCACCGAAGAAACCCTCCTGAAGTTATCGCAATTAGAGCAAATAGCAATAATTCTGTAATTTCTTTATAGATATCACGATAAAATATTATCAATAATGCGATAGCTAAAAATAGTACCTCGAATTCTTTTAGATTAGATAATTCCGAACTGAAGAAGAACCAGAAAGCTGCCAATATGGCTAAATGAATTATTTTTTTAAATATTATGATCGGCCATGTTGTAGGTGTAGATAAAATAGAAATAATTGAGCCGAGCACTATTATTTTATTTTCTGCTTCTAAAATACCACAACAGAAAATATCGATTAAAACAGTATATGTTTTTTTCCATAAATCATTGCTACCTAAAAGTATTCTTTTCGTCATTATTTTTTAGCTCCATTTACGAAAAACAACCTAGGCATTGTCTTTGCCTGTCCATTCAGGTAGTTTTTCGCCAGTACGTTCAGCTACTTTTTTATTTATTTCATCTCTACGTGTTATTTTTGAATTAATAAAATCAACCGCTTCAGTGTCTCGCATTATTTGAACTAAGTTTTTTATATTATGAGCGTTACCTAATATGCCGCCAGGTTGTTTTTTTGAGCCCCCATCATTTGTTACAAGAATTGCGTTCCATTTTATTGCTTCACAAACGATTATTACATCATTTCGCTGATTGTCATCCTTGATTCCGTCTGGGAATAATGCGCTAGCAACTTTTTGGAATGTAGCGTTTGACTCATTAATATTTTCGTCAGTTAGCGTGAATATATGTGATAGTGCCTTTTTAGTTCTTGAGAGGTTATTACCTTCTTGAGCTTCGCGAAAAGAAGTATTAGACATATTTATTAAAATAATTCTTTTTTCTGCCCATTTTTCAAGCTGCGTCATTGCAGGTAGCTTGCCTCTTGCATTTATCATATTTGTATCGATATGAAATATTGGAGTGTAAAGTTGTCTTCGTTCCATTTTCATATTTATGCCTAACGTCATGCATCAGCGGTTGGCAAAAGTGGTGCGTATTTTTACAACAGCAAAAATCGCGACACTTTTGGCAATCCGCTGGATGCGCTGGTTAGATGCTTTTCATTTTTGAATGACATCTATTGGTTTCGCCTCAAGTTTATACTGAGAGACAATGCTTTTTGCTTCTTTTCGAGTAATTACTTTTGTTTTTAATCGAGCCAACGTATTCTCTTCATTAAACATAGAACGCAATAGTAATGCTCGATATACATCCATTCTTTCAGCATGAGTTGAGCAACGTGATTTGCAAAAGCTTTTGTAAACCCTTGCCATTTCCTCCCAAATAATTAGGTTTGATTCTGGATCTAGGTCACGCTTATAAAGATCAACCGCTTTTTCAAAAGAAGTACCATCTACAACTTCAAATATGTCTGTAGTATCCTTGATGCGTTTCAATAGTTCAGGTGGTAGTTCTTTGTGTACGTAATTGTTTAATTGGACGTCATTTGGATCCATTATTACCGTTTTTCCCTCAGCTAAACATATTAAGGGGAGACTTGCGATTAATAATGCCGTTAAAACTGATTTCATAATTTACCTACTTGCATCTAACGATTAAGCTCACCCGACGCGGGCCGCGAAGCGGTACGCGGTCGGGTGGAGCGCCGTGTTAGCTGCCGTTTATAATGCCTCGAATAACGAATCAATGTCTTGCCATTCCATGTATTGGCCGGGTTCCAATGCAGTAAGAAAATCAGGAGCCGTAGACGCAGAAAACAGGATGACTCCATAAGGGGAGAACACAAAGGAAACCGATCTCCACCCTTGAGACTGCAATTCGTCTAGGTTTGGTAGGTCCGAATCAGCTGCTAAAAATTGATCCTTGAGATTGACGTACACTAACGCATCAATGTCATTACACCCGGCACCGTATTTCTGAGCCTTTTCTGACAGTGCTTCGACTATTTCCGGCACAAGTATCTGAAGCTCAACAGAGGTTGGCGGAGAATATGGCTCCATTAATTTATTAAGTGAACTGGCCTCAGCATATTTCTTTTCCTTCTCTTTCCAGTCATCGCCTCTTCTTCGATTTGGCTCAAGTATTTCCCGGATCTGGAATCGGGCCGTTCGGAAAGCAACATCAACCGGTTCAACTGTAGGCGCTATCAACTCGTACTCCTCGAAAGCTATGCCTATAGCCCGAAGGAATGCACGACATACGGAGCGCTCCCTTTCGGGCTTCGCTTTGTTGCCGAGGAATGCACGTGTATCACTCGCGTGCTTCCGAAGCTTTTCCAAGTATTCAGTTTCGGTTTTGCACATTGCTTGCATAGGCAGCTAACGCCGAATTAAACGGCAATTACCCGTGAGCAAAGCGAACGGGTAATTGTCCGAGCCATGCCTTGCATGGCGTTTTTGAATGACTTGTTATACGCTACTTTATACTGGTTACTAAGCCATTTTCAAAAGTGATAGTAGTAAAACGATGGCCAGCATAACTTGTAATATAGCCCCATGTTTCCGACTGCTTTGATACTTCTCTACGTTCAGGATCCTTACCCATAATTTTGCGCACCTCGCCAAGTGACTGACCTAATGTTACCTTTCCAATTACACTTGAATTAGCGGCGGCTCTTTCACAGGCTTGTTGATCTTTATGAAATCCCTTGCAAGGACCTTCACTTCTATAGTGGCCGCTGATACTGCAACCATTTATTAATATGGCTACCAAGATAAATAAAATTTTGTACATGATAATTGCCCCTTACTTTATTATGTGGTTTTTAACGTATAACGTTAGAGTTAAATTGCCCTGAACACGGAGCGAAGCGGCGTGTGAAGGGTCAATTTGAACGACTTGTTATACCTATTTCCAATTATCCGGATCAAGTGAATGTGATGCGACTTGGAATATACCAATCATTTCTTCTAATTCTTCAATCATTTCACTTATCACCAGAGGATCATGCATCTTTTTTCCATAGTTACCAAAAAATCGGTGGATTAAATAATTTCGCTTATCTAAAACCACGCTCATTTGATTAATTGTATTTTCTGAGAATGTATAGTGCTTCTTATATAGCTTTAAAAGATTTCCCAGTGGCTTTTTATATAAATCTTCATACACACTCCTTATTTTCTCAGGATCAATATTTTCTGTTTCCGACCAAGTCGGACCTAATAGTAAATGTGCTATTCGGTACTCTATATTGCTACAGTTGTGTGATGCGACACCGTATAACTTATATAACTTATCTAGTTCATCGCTTTCTTTAAGAATGTCCATAAGTGATATTTAGGTATAACGTTTCAATAACCGGCGAGCAGTAGCGAGTCCGGCGCGCGTTTTGTGCGCGCGAAGTTTATTGACTTGTTATGTGTTTTAGTCTGATAACTCATGTTCTACCAGTTTTAAGTTTTTCTGCGCCACAGAATACGAGGTACTTTGAGCTGATACCTTTCTGTAACAGTCTGCTGCTTCAGGTAGTTTTTTCTGGTCAAATAATGCGTTACCTAAATTAAAGTAAACATCTGATATTTTTTCTTCCTCAGCATAAAGTAGTGCTTTTCTAAAACATTTTTCTGCCCTTGATGGTTTGTTGAGTTCATCAAAACAGTTGCCTAACGCAAACCATGCCTGTGGATCTAGAGGCCAATATTCAAGAGCAATTTCAAAAGCATGTTTCGCTCTATTAAAATCACCTTTTTTATAATGCTCGGCGCCATCTCCATAAGCTTCATGATTTAGATCAGAAGCATCCGGAGAAAATGATTTATCCGTGTACCTTTTCATTTTCTTTTACACATAACGTCGCAAATAACTGGGCGCTTTAACTTTGGCGGCGTTTGTGCGATTTTGTGAGCGATAGCGAGCCGCACAAACACCGCCAAAGTTAAAGCGGTCCATGTTGATTTGCCTTGTTATGCGCATTTCCACTCGAACCTACAATCTAAACTCATATCAACAACCCAATTTTTAAGAATTTTTCCGAAAGAATTTATAGTGGCAACCTCAGACGGCATGTAAAAATGACTTGAAGCCTTTACTGGCGGCTCTAGGCGATTATCTGTCATTATTTCTAGTGCGGAATGCCCAACTGAATCAAGAACAATCGCTCTAAGTAAAAAGTAACAGTAAAATTGTGGATCTTTTCCATATTCTAGGCTGACAACATCTGATAGTGACTTCGGAAAAGACTGTAATTTATTTCCAAAATCAGTCAAGTCATCTGGGTAAGCATAAAAATCTTGGTTTGTTACTTGCCCATCATTTGATGCGGTAACTTCTAGCTGAAGCATTTTATCATCATCCGTCCAGATTCGTTTAAGTTCAATATAGGGCATGGTTTATTTACGCATAACGTTGAGCTAAACGGCGCGTTTACGCGTCCGGTGGAGGCGGGTTTTTGCCGGAACGAATTTGAGCGTTTTGTTAGAGCGCATTTAATTTATGCCTTGTAACATACATAGATATGGCACCACCAATAAGACCGGATATTGCCCCAATAAGCACTAGTACAAGTTTCCCAAATGTTTCACTACTCGCAACACCAAAAAATAAAATAATTAAAACTGAGGAGAATATTCCTGTGACACTACCAACAATTAAAAATGCCTTTCTGGATATAATGCCAGATAGAAAACCAGAAAATACATACAGTGAATATGATGCAATATTTACCAAAAGCAAAGAATTGTTAATTTTCTCAGCTGTATTTAAATAATAATTCGTTCCAGCTGTTAATGATAAGTGCAGGATTATAAATACTACCACCGAAATTATTATTGCACTTATTTCCCTATTTGCTTTCATTTTGTATTATTTGCTCTAACAGTATGTTATACGGAATTCCGCATAACACCCTCATATGGGGGTATTATGCGGAATTCCGTATAGTTCAGAAAACATAGCCATTTTCTGGTAATTCCAGTCATGACCCTTTAATATTGTAACCCTACCAAGGAAAGTAGCACATACAATAGGGAGATTGAACATGCCTGCCTGGGATTCAAAAACTGAACCCGCTATTCAGCGGTTTTGGGATAAGTACATAATATTATTAGGAAAACAAGTCATTAAACCTGCCCAGCATCGCTGGTATGTGCGACGAATCGAGCAGTACATTTCGCATTATGCTGACCAAAAACCGGTTACGCACAATCGCCGCTCCTGCGCATCCCTGCGCTCGCGGCATTCGCACGTCCCTGTGCAGCACAGAGC
>CAJVYT010000292.1 GCA_913009765.1 uncultured candidate division Zixibacteria bacterium | reverse complement strand
AATAAAGAGACAGAGGGGGAGCGAGTGTCGGGAAAGGAGCTGTCGGGGTGGGGGTCTTGCGGAGGGCAGGGAAGGAGGGTCGAAGCAGAATATACGGAGGGAACAGCGGAGCGGAAAAGGTCTGGAGGCGTGAAAAAAAAAAAAAAAAAGTAAGAGAGTAAATTGTTTTTTTTTTCAAGCAGAAGACGGCATACGAGATATATCAGTGTGACTGGAGTTCAGACGTGTGCTCTTCCGATCTAGTTGCAATCAGTATTATAGAATCATTGCGGTATTCTTCAATTATATCAAATACTATTTTCTTTCCGTCATCATCCAAATTGGATGTCGGCTCATCTAAAAATAAAAATTCAGGTTTTTTGAGAAGTGCAACTGCATATTTTAACCGCTGTTTCATTCCCGATGAATAGCCCATAACATAATCCATGCCTCTCCCCTCAAGTCCAACTTTTCCCAAAAGAGCATTTATCTCTTTACCGGTAACATGAAAACCTGCCACTGTCGCGAAAAACACAAGATTTTCCTCAGCTGAGAGATGATCGTAGAGATTTAAATATGGAGAGACAAAAGATACATAGCTTCTAAAATTATCATCGGTCAAAACTTTTTGGTCGTTTTTATATTCTACTTTGCCCTTGCTTGGAACTAACAGCGAAAGAATAACTTTTAAAAGCGTTGATTTACCGGAGCCATTGGAGCCGACAACAGCGATAGAATCACCCGAATACAGCTCAAAATCGATTTTTGAGAATACTTTTCTAGCACCAAAACGCTTACCTAAATTTTCAACGGTCAATGAATACATGTTGGTTGTTATAGTACAAAATACGCATAAAGATGCAACAAAAAAATGAGCGTGAGCAGCGACAGGACATTCCCTAATCTATTATGTCAAAACAGCCAACTTTGGCAGCTCGCTTTAGACCTTGTTACTTCTTGATGTTACGAAGTACTCGTCTTATTGGCAACGTAACTCTCGTACGAAAATCATCATTAATTTCAATTGTAAACGATGTGTCAAAATCAGAATTAAGTTTATCCTTATGAACAGTAATCATTCCCTCAATAGTTTCACCAGCCTTGATTTTTTTAGGTAACTTTAAATCAAACTGTTTACTATTCATGTCAATTATTTTGATATCGTAATCTTTATCTGATTTATTCACCAAAAGAAACTTTGCTTTACTTCTCGGCTTTTCAGAAAATTGAGAAACATCTAATTTGAACGGTTCAAAACTGACAGGTTCAATAGACTCCGGTTTTGGAAATAACTCAGCATCAATTCTCAAATATATTTTTTCCTCAGAAATATTTGTAACTATATATGGCTTTTTGGCAACATACCCGCGAAATGATTTCGTTGAAAATATTATCTCAAGTGATGTTGAATCTCCCGGAGCTAAAACTGAATCCAGCAGTGGAGTTTTTGTACAACCACAACCGGGGACAACTTTTTCAATCCTCAATGTATCACTGCCGGTAGATTTAATCCAAAAAGTATGACTAACAGCAGTCCTTTGAGGGGCTTTTCCAAAATTAAATGATGTCTCAGATAATTGTACCTGAGGAGCAGCACAAAGAGAGACCGATAAAGATAAAATTATTACAAGATAAATAACATTTTTCATTTTTTAAACTCCACACTAATGACTTTAAGTAAATTCAGTTAATTTATGATAGTAAATAGTCGATTCCAGCGTACTTTTTGAAAGAAATGTACCGTATTATAAATAAACATTCTCGGTACAGAAAGCGGGTCATTGATAGAAACATCAGGTGATGGATATATGTCGTCGTTCCATGACCAATGTATCATGAGTGCTTCACCTAGTACATTTTCTCGTGGAACGGTACCCCAAAACCGCGAATCAGAGGAATTATCTCTATTGTCCCCCATCATAAAGAAGTGATCCTTAGGAACAATATATGGACCAAAATTGTCAGGAGAATCTTGTCCGCCACTTCTTCTTGGTCTGATTTGTTTATTGAGGAATTTACCATGTTTCGGCAGTGGAAAGATTTCGCCGTTTACAAATACAACACGGTCTTTAATCTCTAAAGTATCGCCTCCGATAGCAACACATCTTTTGATATACTTCGTAACACCGTCAAGGGGATAAATAAATATGACCACATCGCCCTGTACAGGATCTGAAATAGCAGGTAGCTGCCAGTCGATAAACGGAAGTCTGGCTCCATAGACAAACTTGTTAGCTAAAAGAAAATCTCCGACTAACAGAGTATCTTCCATAGACTCAGATGGTATCTTATACGCTTCCACCACTGAAGTTTTTATAATAACCGCCATAATCACGGCAAACAATATCTGCTTAAAATTATCCCAAACGGCATCTGATTTCATATCAATCCTATTTTTTTGTATATCTATTTTTTCTTATACTCTATTTATATAAAATCTATTCAAATTTTTTATTGAATTAACCAGAAAAGACCCTGATTATATCATTAAATGTCACAACTAAAATTAACCCCAGCAAGAGAAATACTCCAATCTGCTGGGCATACATTCGTCCCTTAACCGAAACAGGTGAACCTTTAATTTTCTCAATAGCCAAAAAGACCAAATGACCGCCATCCAAAACCGGAATCGGAAGAATATTAAGAACACCCAAATTTACAGATAGTAGTGCCATAAAAAACAGAAGTGGGATAATTCCCTCTTTGGCAACATTACCTGATTGTTTAGCAATAAAAACCGGTCCGCCAAGTTCTTTGACTGAAACTTCTGCAGTAATTAAACTTTTTACAGTCTGAAAAGTTAGAGCCACAAAATAATTTGCTTTATCAAATCCTGCAGCAACAGCATCAGTAAAACTCAGATATTTATACGAAGAAGGTTTGCCGGCAAACCCTATAATTCCGAGAGTATCAACTCCGCCATCTTTATTCGGTACTTCTGCTATAGTAGTTGTTATATTTTTTGTAATGGTATCGTTCTGATGAACCCATTGAAGTGAAAGTTCGGAATTAACAATTTTATAAATTTGGAATCTAAGCGAATCAAAATTCTGTACCGGTTTTCCGTTTATCCCGATAATAATATCATCAGTTTGAAGTCCTGCTGCATACGCCGGTTTTGTTTCATCAACAACACCAACAACAATTTTATTATCTTCAAACACCGGCGTACCTTTAAAAAAGAAAATACCGATAAAAATTAAAACAGCCAAAACATAGTTTGAAAATGGTCCGGCAAACAATACTGCCGCTCTTGCACCGACAGATTTGGACATAAATTCATTTTCGGCACCGGAGCATTCTTCTTCGGGGTTCTCCCCTGCCATTTTTACAAACCCGCCTAATGGAATCATGCCGATACAATATTCGGTTTCTCCCCATTTCTTTTTAAACATATACGGGGGAAATCCAATTGAGAATTTCTCTACATAAATCCCTGCTTTTTTGGCAACTAAAAAGTGTCCTAACTCATGAATGAGAACTAAAACACCTAATACAAATACAAAAGATACAATGGTCATTAACATATATAATTTCCTATCAGTTCGTCTGCGGTTTTTCTGGCTTCTTTATCAGCCTCTAAAATATCGAGTAAATTCGGTCGAGACACAATATTTAATTTTTGAAGCGATTCTTCAATACAGTTGGTAATATCGGTAAATTTAATTTTTTCTTTGAGGAAAGCATCAACGGCAACTTCATTGGCAGCATTAAAAACAGTCGGTGCTGTTCCACCCTGCTCGGCACAGTCAAAAGCAAGTTTGAGAGCTTGAAATTTATCTAAATCGGGCTTTTCAAATGATAAATCAGGCAATTTCGTGAAATCTAAGGCTCCAAAAGGCGATTCGACCCTGTCAGGCCAAAAAAGAGCATAGCTTATAGGAAGTTTCATATCAGGGTTTGAAAGCTGGGCAATCACGGAAGAATCTTGAAATTCGACCATTGAATGAATTATTGACTGCGGATGAATGACAACTTTTACTTTTGAAACAGGGATATTAAACAGAACAACAGCTTCCATAACTTCAAGACCCTTATTGGCAAGAGTAGCGGAATCTATCGTAATTTTCTGTCCCATTTTCCATGTCGGATGGTTGAGTGCTTGAGCTTTTGTTATCTGTGCAAATTGTTCTTTTGGAAGCGACCGAAACGGTCCGCCGGATGCTGTTATTATAACATTTTTTAGTTCGTTCTCTTTTCCTGCCATAGCTGACTGCCATATAGCAGAATGTTCGGAATCTATCGGAAGAATTTTTGCTTTTGTTTTTTTTATAAGCTCAGGAAAAAGCGGTCCGCCGCAAACCAAAGATTCTTTGTTGGCTACTGCCAATGTTCTTCCCTGTTTAACAGTTTCAATGGATGCCAATAATCCAGCGGCTCCAACAACAGCATTAACGACAATATCGACATAATAAAATTGGGTAAAATTTATCAGTTCCTGCTCACCAAAAAGAAGTTTGACATCTTCATTTTTTAAGGCAGTTTTTAACTCGTCTGCTTTTGACTCATTTACTAAACAGAGAGCTTCCGGTTTGTATTTTCGGTATTGCTGAACTAAAAGTTCTACATTTGAATAAGCTGCCAATCCTCTAACAACAAATTGTCCCGGATGCCGGTCGACAACTTCTAAAGTCGATTTTCCTATAGAGCCGGTCGAGCCTAATATGAGTAAATTTTTTGGTACCATCATGTATTCTTAACGTAACAATTGTAACGCAGTTCCATTTTATTTTTTAACCCTTCGACTTCGCTCAGGGTGACTTTTAAAACAATAACTTATCAGCTATAGTCATACTGAGTCCGCCGAGGCAGGAAGTATATTCTTTCTATTCAATAAAAAAGCGGGATAATCCCGCTTTCCTATCTTACTTTGCACCAAAAGTTATAATGCATTCCCGTCAGCATCAGAGACATATACCTTACGCATGACAATATCTTCTTTTGGCTTAGATATTTTACCTTGAGCATTAGCAACAACTTCTGCTGAACCAATTGCGTGAAGCACATTATACCCTTTAATCAGTTGACCAAAAACCGTATATTGACGATCTAACCCGGCAGTAGAGCGGTTTCTTGCCAAACAAATAAAGAATTGACATGAAGCAGAGTTGGGAGACTGAGAACGTGCCATTGAGAGAGTACCATCTTGATGCGGGAGTTCATTAAACTCAGCAGGAAGAAAATAACCTGCATTTCCGGTTCCATTCCCTTTAGGGTCTCCACCTTGGATCATAAAATTATCAATAACGCGATGAAATATCAGACCATTATAAAATCCGTCTTTTGTTCTTGCAACAAATGAGTCGGCATGTGCCGGAGCGACATCACGATATAGTTCAAAAACCATTTTACCATAATCAGTTTCGATAGTGACAATAGTGTTATTTTTGGAACGGAGAGGAAATGTTTTACTTGCTAAAGAATCAGCCGGATTTGGAGCAATGTCGGCAACTGCTTTTGCTTCGACTTTGGTAGATTCTGTTTTGACGGAATCATCTACTTTTTTCCCGCATCCTACGGCAAAAAGTAATAATGATAAAGCAATCAAAGGAATACGTAATTTTTTCATTTTTTTCCCTAGATCGGAAGAGCGTCGTGTAGGGAAAGAGTGTAGATCTCGGTGGTCGCCGTATCATTAAAAAAAAAATAAA
>CAJVYT010000291.1 GCA_913009765.1 uncultured candidate division Zixibacteria bacterium | reverse complement strand
CGCTCTTCCGATCTTCTGCTCGGCTTCCGGTGTATGCTATCATGATTTCTGCATTTATTCCTTATAAATCTTATTATGGAGTTGTTAATTTACAAGGTCTGGTACTTACCCTTTTATATTTGCTTGGAATCGTTGTTGCCATATTTGTTTCTTTTATCTTAAAGAAGACATTTTTTAAATCTGAAGTTGGAACTTTTATGATGGAATTTCCGTCGTACAAAATTCCTACCCTGAGATCAGTATTTATCAGAGTTTTTAACCGTGCCAAACATTTTGTTATCCGAGCCGGTACTGTTATCATGGCTATTACAATTATTATTTGGGCATTAAGTTATTACCCTCATTCAGCAAGTAATTTGGAAGATCTCCAAGCAAAACAGAAACGTATAGAACAATCTATTGAATTGAATAAAAAATCAGCCATTGCTGATGTTGATGAAATTGTTGTCGATTATGACTATATACGAAAAGTAAGAGCCAATAAAATAATGAGGACTATCGACCAGTTTACATCAGTAGAAAATTTAGATTCAATGATAACTAAAATTTATGGTCTGAATCTTGACTATACTGATGTGATTGACAGATATTCTGAATTCCAAAGGTTTAATCTGCTTGCCCATAAAAAAATTGATAATCTTGCCAATGAGGCAGCCGGTTCTCAGATTAGAAATTCATATCTAGGGAAAATTGGGAAAAAAATAGAACCGCTTTTTAAACCGCTTGGATGGGATTGGAAAATTACAATGGCTGCCCTGGCATCATTCCCTGCCCGTGAGGTTATTATTGCTGTCTTAGGTACTATTTATAATCTTGGGACTGATGTGAATGAAGAATCAACATCGCTTATTGATAAAATGCGTCAGGCAAAATGGGAAGACGGCGATAAAATTGGTCAGCCGGTATTTACGGTTGCAGTGGCAATTTCTATCATGGTATTTTTTGCTCTTTGTTGTCAATGTGCTGCAACTCTTGTGACTATTAAGCAGGAAACCGGTCGATGGATTTACCCTATTGTAATTTTTTCTTATATGTCGGTATTAGCATATATTGGTGCTTTTGCAAGTTATCAATTTTTAACATGGATAGGTTTATGATGTCTGAAAGTTTACAAAATATAATAATTATTATTGTGTGTGTGTTGTCGGTCTCTTATTTGATATATCATTTATTAAAAAAGCGTAAGACAAAATCTGCTTGCTGTAATTGTCCTGCAATAAAAATCACGAAAAAAAATCATAAATAATTAGTAATCAAAATAGTGCTATTTCTTCAGAAAATGTTGACTGCGAACGTTTTTAAAACTATACTTTTGATATGTTTCAAAAAATTCCGGTTATGATAGGGCAATATCGTCCGTTGTCTTCATATATGCACGCAATTGATACTCGGGCAAAAGTGCTGCCTATTTTGCTTCTGCTGATTATACTGCTTTTCACAGATTCACTTCTGTTTTCTGGAGCTATGTTGTTTCTCATAATAGTATTTCTATTTTATTCAGGAGTAGATAAAAATATAGCAAAAAAAAATCTTAAACCCTTATTCTTTTTTATCCTGTTTACCTCAGGCTATCATCTTTTATTTTCAGGAAAAGATTCCGAGATTCTTTTTACGTTATTCAATATTTCTTTATATAAAGGTGCTGTTACTGCGGCATTTTATTATTCACTTCGTCTTGTGTTATTTCTTTCTGCCGCTTTTTTTATAACATTGACTTGCTCTCCGTCAGAGATTGCTGAAGCTGCCACCAAATTATTGCGTCCTTTGAAAATCTTCAAATTTCCGCTCTCTGATTTTTCTTTAATTCTGTTTATTTCACTTCGTTTCATTCCAATTTTATATGAAGAGTTTCATAATATAATAAATGCCCAGCGTATACGAGGAGTCGAATTTTCTGGCTCTTTTATTTCAAAAATTCTTAATCTCAAATCACTCATAATTCCACTCTTTCACTCTGCGATAAGAAGGGCAGATGACCTTTCTGATGCTCTAATGGTACGGGGATATGACTCTCATAAAACACGTTCGTTTTATTCGACACATCTATTAAATTATATAGATATAAGTTTTTTAACTCTGACTATTTCATGTATTACTGTTTTGTATTACTATATCGGATGAGATGCATAAGAAAAATATAAAACTAATAGTAGAATATAACGGAACAAATTATTCCGGCTGGCAATCGCAAATAAATGGTGTCACTGTTCAGGACACAATTCAGGATGCTCTGTTTAAAACAACCGGTCAAAAAATAAATCTCGCTGCTGCCGGACGAACTGATGCCGGTGTACATGCATTAGGACAAACAGCTAATTTTGTTATTGAACATACCATTGAACCGCCAAGATACAAAGATGCTCTCAATTACTATCTGCCAAAAGATATTCGTATAAAATCATCATCAGAAGTGCCGCTTGATTTTCACTCACGTTTTGATGCATTTTCAAAAGTATACCGCTACATAATCGGGCTTGAAAAATCAGCCCTTTATTATGATTACAGATGGGAATTCTCTGAAAAACTTGACTTTGATATTCTGCTCAAATCAGCAGAATATGTTATAGGAGAGCATGATTTTGCCCCTTTTTGTGTCGTAACCTCACGCAAAGAAAACAATCTATGTACGATATATTCAGCTGATTGGAAAATTGAAAAAAAACAGGCGATTTTTGAAATAAAAGGTAACCGCTTCCTACACAGCATGATTCGCTCAATGGTTGGAGCAATGGTCGATTTAGCCTCGCTGAAAAAGTATAATAACAAGACCAGCTTGACTTTAGAATCGTTTAGAGATATTATAGAAAGTTCTACAGATTATAGAATTGCAAGTACCGCACCGGCTCAAGGTTTGTACCTTGTTTCGGTCGAATATGATAAGGAATAACGAATGAAATTTTTTATTGATACCGCTAATTTAGAAGAAATCAAAACAGCCGCTTCATTAGGTGTTTTAGATGG
Source organism: uncultured candidate division Zixibacteria bacterium (assembly GCA_913009765.1). Next base: position 2,723 of record CAJVYT010000291.1, on the reverse strand, counting down.
TGTTACAACCAACCCCTCTTTGGCTGCCAAAGAAACCGCACCATATAAAGAAATCTTACAAGAAATATGCAAAGTTGTCAAAGGTCCCGTTTCTGCTGAAGTTATCGCAACTGATTTTGACGGTATGATGAAAGAAGCCGAAGAACTGATGAAAATAGGCGATAATATTGTTGTGAAAATTCCGACTATTTTGGAAGGTCTCAAAGCTATCAAGGCTCTTTCAATTCAAGGTATTATGACCAATGCTACTTTGGTATTTTCACCAATGCAGGCACTGCTTGTTGCCAAAGCAGGAGCAACCTATGTTTCACCGTTTATTGGTCGCTTAGACGACATCTCCACAAACGGTATGGAATTAATTGATTCTATCTGTACAATTTATAATAACTACACTTTTACAACCGAAGTTTTAGTTGCCTCTGTCAGGCACCCAATGCACGTTGTTGATGCCGCTCTTATCGGTGCCGATGTTGTCACCATGCCGCTTAAAGTTATTTCACAGCTTATTAAACATCCTCTTACCGATATAGGTTTGAAAGCATTTTTAGCAGATTATAAAAAGGCAAATAAATAAGATGATTGAACGATATACTCTAAAAGATATGGGTCATATTTGGTCTGACCAAAGCAAATACCAATGCTGGTTAGAAGTAGAAGTTGCCGCTGCCAAAGCAATGGCGGAAGCTAAAATTATCCCGATGAAATCATACAAAGTCATTGCGAAAAAAGCAAAATTCGATGTTGCCCGTATAAACGAAATCGAACTGGAAGTCAACCACGATGTGATTGCTTTCTTGACATCTGTTTCTGAATATGTCGGTGAAGATGCCAAGTATCTGCACTACGGTATGACATCATCAGATATGCTCGATACAGCTCTTTCTCTTCAAATGAAAAAAGCGGCAGCTATTATCGATAAAAAAATTACACTTGCTTTAAGAGAAATAAAAAAACTGGCTGAAAAATATAAAATGTCTCCCTGCATTGGTCGTTCACATGGTGTTTTTGCCGAACCGACAACAGTTGGTCTCAAATTTGCTATCTGGTATACTGAATTAACACGTGCCAAAGAAAGATTCTCTGCTGCCACCGAATCAATCTCGGTTGGTATGATTTCCGGTGCGGTTGGTAACTTTGCCAACTTAGACCCGAAAATTGAAAAAGCAGTATGCAAAGAACTCGGTTTAAAACCTGCTGAAGTCACAACTCAAGTTATCCAGAGAGACAGGCATGCTGCCTTTATTTCAGCTATTGCCTTACTGGGTTCATCTCTTGAAAAATTTGCCACAGAAGTCAGACATCTTCAGAGAACTGAAGTAAATGAAATGATGGAAGGGTTTTCCAAAAAGCAAAAAGGTTCATCGGCAATGCCGCACAAGAAAAACCCAATTACCGCCGAACGTATTACCGGTATAGCCCGACTGGTACGTGGGTATTCTGTCTCTGCGATGGAAAATATTCCGCTCTGGCACGAACGTGATATTGCTCACTCTTCGGTTGAAAGAATTATCATTCCTGACTCATGCATAATTATTGATTACGGTTTACAAAAATTTATCGAACTGCTCAAAGGTTTGGTTGTTAATGAAAAACGGATGATTGAAAATATTTATTTTGAGGGCGGAGTTGTCTTCTCACAAAGATTTCTTTTGAAATTAACTACAAAAGTAGAAACAAGAGATATAGCCTATCGCTTAGTCCAAAGAAATGCTATGGCAGCACATGACGGTAAAGGACTCTTTAAAAATCTTCTCAAAGAAGACAAAGAAGTTTTGAAATATCTCTCTGAAAAAGAAATCGACGATTGTTTTGGGCTTGATTATTATACAAAAAACGTATCAAAAATTTTCAGACGGGTTTTTAAAAAATGATTGTAAAAGAAGGTTATATATTTATAATTCTTGCTCTTTTGTTGACTGTAGTTTTGTATGTTTGTTCGACTGTTTTTAACAGTACTATATTATATATATTGTCGGGAGCTTTTGCTTTTCTCACTCTATTTGTAACTTACTTTTTTCGTGACCCCGATAGAACTTTTACTAACAAAGAAGGACTTTTAATTTCTCCTGCTGACGGTAAAGTTTTGGCAGTAGAAAATATCGGACATCATGAATTTATAGGTTCTGATACAACTAAAATTTCGATATTTCTTTCTGTCTTTGATGTGCATGTTAATAGAATTCCGGCTGATGGTGTGATAGATTATGTAAAGTATAACCCCGGCAAATTTCACGTAGCATCTGTTGACAAAGCATCGGAGTTGAACGAACAGACCGAAATAGGCATGACTACTAAAACAGGTGAAAAAATTATTTTTAAGCAGATAGCCGGAATCATTGCCCGTCGTATTGTCTGCAATATTAAAAAAGGTGATTCTGTCACTATAGGAGACCGGTTTGGTATGATTCGGTTTGGTTCCCGTACAGAATTATTTGTACCGTCTGATGCATCAATCACTATCAAAGCAGGTGATCGAGTATTCGGAAGCGAAACAATTATCGGACAATTAACGTCTAAAGATATAAAGACAAAATCTGAGGATAAAACAGTATAAATGTTAAAGATCGGAAGAGCACACGTCTGAACTCCAGTCACACTGATATATCTCGTATGCCGTCTTCTGCTTGACAAAAAAAACACTGGAGATCGGAAGATCACACGGCTGAACTCCAGTCTCACTTATGACCTGTGTAGTCATCTGCTCCTTGTGCTATCGCTGAACA
>CAJVYT010000290.1 GCA_913009765.1 uncultured candidate division Zixibacteria bacterium | reverse complement strand
CGGCGACCACCGAGATCTACACTCTTTCCCTACACGACGCTCTTCCGATCTCATACCGGTAGAAATACCGATATACAATGCCATTGGCCAACGAGAAACCCAGGCATATTTATGAGAAAAACGAGTCCACATCAGCACACCTAAAATAGCCGGTATCATATACCACCATTCAGATGAGTTCAGCCATAACATATACCAGTCGCCATCTTCGAGCTTTTGAAATAAATTAGGTACAAGCGTGCCATGCCAAAGCATAATCACAAAGAACCCGGCAGAGACACCAACAACAAGATGTTCTGCAAATTTATAAAACGGATTATCTTTATAAAGAAATGAAAATGTTGCTAATGTTAAAAAGATACCGCATGTCATCCATAGAAAAGTTGAAAAATCCATATTAGTTGCCTCCTTCCGTTCTTTTACGTTTACTCATAAAATATCCGATATTACCGAGTACGATAAACAGAATAATAACATAATGAGCAAACAATTGAATTCTCATACCATCTTTGGCTCGTCCCGGGTTATCAGCCAGCTCTTCATATTGAGCTGCTCCAAGCAGCCCGCCCATGATTCCCAGAACCTGCCCTGAACCTAAGAACGGATAATACTGAGCAGTCATAACACCGGTCAAACCGAGCATCAATGGGAAGTTAAAACGACCCTGTCCATACGAAATCCAGGCATCGGTAATATTACCGCCTGACAAATCAACCACACATGCAATTTGGTCATAGTTAATAACCCCCTGCATCATCGGTAAATCATCAAGAGGAGTGCCATAATAATCATTTGGGAAATTAAGCCTGAAGTCCTGCCCCATACCCAAAATAATCAAAGCGTAATAAGGCTTGTAGCCTAAGAAAGTGTAATCAACACCATTAACAATTTCACGTCCCTTGTATTTGACACCATTGTAGGTTTTATCAACTTTAAGCGAGTCAGAAATATCTCTAATCGCTTGGTCAGCCATAGCAGGTCCAAGCTGCGAAAGAGATGTAAAAATAATTTTTATTTTTTTCCTCCAGAGATGCTCTACAATCGCATAAGTCATTGGATGAAGTTCAGCCAAGTTATTTGGATCATAGTCAATAGCAATTAATACAATTTTCCCTTCAGGAAGAGTATCTAAAAAGTTATATATAGATTCTACTTCGGGAACAGTATTTATAGGTATCTGAAAATCGGCAACATACGTTCCGACACAAACGACAATAAGAAAAAGAAATATCCATCTTCTGTCGATACTCATCATTCGGTCAAATATATTCGTAGATTGATTCATATCTTATCCTTTCCCCATATAGCCGCGTTCAATGCCCAAAATAACTTTAAGCGATGTTGCCACAATACCAAGTCCGATACCGATAACAATAGCACGCTGAGCCGCTAAATTAGGAACATTCATAAGCCAATTGGAAATTTTCATCATATAATCAGGTAAGCCAAATGGCATATAAGGATTAAAACGCAGCATTACTATCAAAGCTGCAATTAACAAAAGTGATGCCAGAACATTTCTTGCTCTAAATGCACGGTATGCAGCCGATGCTATAAAAAATGCTAACAGTGAGAACATCGTCGACAAAATAGGAGTCAACACAAAGTCAGCAAAATTTGTAAACATTGTGTTTTTTAAACCTTCTGATGTCATAAAAGCAACGCCCCAAGAGTCGTCAAATACAGTAACAGCAATCGCAACAATAAGTGCCAAAGCTGAAAGCCCTAACCATAGCCCTTTAGACTTTGAAATCGTAGTCTGTATTAAAAACATCAACAACGCCATCAGCGAAACCACAAACAACGAATACATTCCCCAACTGTCGCCTATTTTATATGTAAACCCAAACAGTACCATTATAAACAAACCGATAAGCGTTACATAGGAATAAGCCCAGTTCTCTTTTCTTAGTTTGATTTTGTCTACCGAAACTTGATACAGCGACCATATACCCAAAGCAAGGGCAAATATTCCAATAATCATAGTCCAGTCAAGTAAGAATTCATACACAAATTCAGATGATTCATGAGGAACATAGTATTGAAATGCCATAAATGCACCGGCGAGAAATACTAAAACAAACGGTATTTGTCTTTTCATAAATATACTCCTCCTAATTCGCTACTTCAAAAAGTTTAACAAAATAATGACCGAAATCAAACTGAGCCAAAATGACTCCAATAACAGCCAACACAATAATAACAGCCTTTGCGTAATCCTGAGCTTTTAATGAACCTAAAAGAACAGGTTCTTTACCCAAATATGCCGAAGCAGCGTAGAGTTCTTCTCCGATGAGTGTATAATCACATGCAACAATAAAGAAAGGAATCTGTGCAATTTCATCAGTACCGGAAATCTGAATAGAACCAGCTAAGGCACCTGTTTCAGCAAGAATAAGAGATTCAGCAAAGAATTTACCCATATACACATTGGTAGCAGGAAGTTCACGAAGCATGATACCGTTAACAGCCGCCACATAAGCGAATTGCGACTGAGTGACAAAATGAACCGTATCTTCTTTATACGCATCAGGACGACCGGCATCAAGATAGGCTGATTTGACAACCTCTTGAGCAACAGTCATAACAATCGGATCATAGGTTGGTACTAAAAGTTCTGTTTGATACTCGGCAACTTTTTTGGCAACACGCCCCAAAATAGTAAACGAGGCAATCGTCGCAATATCCGCCGCAGAACCAAGCCCTAAAACATATAAAATCGGACGACCCATTTCAGTCGCACGACCGATAGCATCATCGACAGCTTCAATACCACCTAATGGGCGAACATATAAATCAGCACCCTTTTTAGCTTTCCTCACATAATAAATAGTAAGAAAAGTGAATATAACAACGGAATAAGCAACCGGAATACGATATGTATTAAACCACTGTCCACTTGATTGAATAGGTCCTAAAATTTGAGAACTTGATCTGGCTCCTTTAACAGTAACAGCATAAACTCTATAATAGAGATTCGCAAAATCAGGAACAAAAGAAGATGATGTAGGTTCTTTACTTCCGATATGCACAAATGTCTTTGTACCGGATGGTTTTTTATCAACATACAGCCAAGCACCACCGGAAGGATACGATTTTGAAGCCTCAGCGAGACCTTTATTTTCCTTTTTGACATATTTGATTAATTTGTTCCGAATATCAAAAAGCTCATCTCTTGTTTTAACACTAAAGATATTTTTCATACTGTCCGTTTGAGAACCTTCTTTGATTCCATTAGTTGTATGTCGTAATATCTTTTGGATAACAGATATAGAATCACGCACTAAATCGAGATCAAGCATTAGCTGCGGTACCCATCGATAGATATCATAGCGAAGCACAGAATTTGCTCCAGCTCCGTCATCTGCTGATAAATCCCAATTCAGAACAACCGCATGACCATGATCATTCGGTTTATCCTTACCGGTTAGATTTAACGGAGGAGCCGGCAAACGAATAGAATCAACAGCAGTTGCTGTAGTATCAATCCCAGCTGTGTTCTCTTCAGCCACACAGAAAGAACTGACGGCAAAAATCATAACAGCAATTAATAGTTTCACCTTCATAGGCATTCCTTTAGTAATATATATTTAACTTAATATTTTCATTATATATATCAAATCCAACAATCGTACATGTTGTATATGATGCTTGTAGAGTATGAGTATTATTAACGAATAACGATATTGCTTTAACATCGTTTTGTTCAGTAGAAACAGATAGAGAAAGAAAAAAAACAATTATAACAGAGATAAATTTCATTATCTAAATTTATATAGAGCTTACCTAATTTTATACTATTTTAACAGATGGAGCCAATCTCGGAACAAGAAATCAATTCTTCCAATTAACAAAGACATACGACTCATGACCGTATAGCCAAAATGAGCACCAAATGTAATCATCAAAAACCAAATACCTACTTTTGCCGTCTGCCCAAACACACCTTTGTGTTCTTTAGAAAAGAAGAAATAAACCAACCCGGAAATAACTCCAATCACAATAATAATAGAACCAATAGTTTCCCCCCAAATAATAAGATGAGTATCAGGGTTAGTCACGACGACATCTCTCATTGTAGATGCTACCTGATTCATGGCATTTGACACAAAGTAAATCATCATATACAAGCCGGCAGTTGCACCAACAATAAATGCAAGCGGCCAACGAGCTATCCAGCCAATTTTTGAACTCAGCCGCAGCAGCATAAGTACACCAAGCAAAGCACCAAACCATAAAAAATAATTTGGGTCAGAACCGTCAGTTGGAAAAACTCCAACCCAGAACTTTTTTTGAAGAGCATCAAAAAAGTTTGCAATCGCCCAATATCCTGCCGACACTCCGATAAAGATTGATTCACAAATTTTATACACCGGATTATCTTTGTATAAGAAAGAAAAAATCCCTAATGTCAATAAAGCTGCTACCCAAATTCCTAAAAGTTCCATGCTGTTCCTCTACGCTTTCTTTTTCTTACGTGATATAAAGAAAGCTATATTTCCCATAATAATAAAAGCAATAACCATGGCATGTGAAATCATCTGGGCAAAGATGAATGTACTCGCCTGACCTTTTTCATTTATTGCTTTTTCAAATTCCGCTCCACCACTCATACCGCCTAATAATCCGGTCAACTGTCCCGACCGTAAATATGGATATACTTGCGGAGCCTGTACAGCGGTGTTACCTCCACCACAGGTGGCTCCAAAGCGGTCAACAGCAATCTGAATCCATTCAACAGTCCCCGGTTTACCGGCAGAAAGATTGAAGATGAAATCTATATTACTAAAGTTCGTAACATCATTTAATATTTGGAGCGAATCATACGGAATATGACGGTCATCGAGCGGGAACATTCGTTTAAAATCAGAACCCATTGATTGAATAACAAATTCTGCTCCAGATTGATAACCAAGATTAGCATAGTCTATACCATATTGTAAATTTTTATCAGCTATTGCCGGATCTTTCATTGCCTCTTCAATAGCTTGATTTGCCTGTTGCGGACCCTGCGGCCAAAGTCCCATCACGATAACTTTTAAATCATGCTTAAACGCATATTTCATAAACGCAACGCCCATCGGTTGCAATTCAGGTGCCGACGACGGGTCATAGTCAAACGCTGCTAATACTTTTGAACCGGGAGGAAGTTTATCCAAGGCATTAACTAATTGCTGTACATCAGCAGTCACCGGTACCGGAGCTGTTTTTTGCATGAGTAACGGGAGTGAAATAGCTAATGCTATATATAAAAATACTATTCTTCTTTCAATAGGATGCCCTTTGATAGTACGGTATAAAACATAAATCAGTGAAAGCCCAACTATCCACATCAATACTGTAGCAATTGTACTTACCATAATTATGCTCCCCCGATGTGAGAACGTTCAATACCTAAAATAATACGGAGAGAACTTGACATAGTACCCAATGCAATACCTATCATAATAGCAGTCATACCGGCAGTAAGAGGATACGCCATAATCCAACTGGCAAATTCAGAAAAATATGGAACATTGGTAATGGGTTTAAGAGCAAATCAAAAAGGAGAACCTTTACCCCCAACCAGAAAAAAACCGCCATAAAAAAGAAAGTCCGCTTCAAGTTTCTTGCCTCTAATGCCTCAAAAGAAGCCCAAGCCTAAAAAAAATGCAACAAGGAAAACCTTTGTTGAGGCCAAGGTGTGTAAATAAAACCTGTACACCCGGTCAAAAGAGTAACTGA
>CAJVYT010000289.1 GCA_913009765.1 uncultured candidate division Zixibacteria bacterium | reverse complement strand
CCTGTTTTTTTTGTCTGCAGTTCCGCCATAAAGGCAGGGAACGAACACCTTTCATCCCAGTTGGGGTCATATTTATGATAAAAATCAAGATAATAACGCAGCCATTTAACATAATGGCGGTGACGCCCTTTCCGCACACCTCTTTGCCGGATAAAGGATGTATATTGATTGATAGGTCTCGCCGGAAATTGCATCATGTAATAATATCCTGTTTTTAGATATCACCCGCGGATGAATGATATCCGGTTAAAAACAGCTAACACAGGTGGGCAATCGTTCTCAACTCACCATGAGGTTGAGGTGATATCAGGAAAACAGAGAACAACTTGTTCGCAAACAAAAATGAAAAGAGTCGCAGTCAAAAAAAGAGCAACGAGGGAGTATATTTCCCAGATATTCAGGCGTGTCGGCTGTATCTGCGTCACTTCCTGCATGTCGGGATTGCGTTTTCTGAAAAAGTCATGGATGCACCATTGGCAATTAGTGAAATTGAAACTCAAGGGTACGAAAGAGAGAATTGCCTACGATCTCTTCCAACTGTGGCTCAGGCTATCAGGGAGGATATCGCGAATTGCTCGGTTTACTTTCGAACACACTTGGGAACCACGATTCCTCCGTGTTCACAAATTCTGGATTACAGGACTATTCAGGGACGAGAACGGGCATATCGCTCTATTCACTGTTGCGGAATCGGAATCTCGTGGTTTTCTATCCGTAGACGCCGCTCTTCGACTTCTTGAACGCAAATGGCAACGGCTTAGTGCAAAGACATCTTCCGGTTTTATTGCTCCGGTCTTCTGCCTTCACGATGCCAACCCACATTGCGAAGGTGTCCGCGCCTTCTTGGTCCCCAATCTACCGCCCACTCTCATCCGTCAGATTGCCAGATTAAAGATGCAGCATCCATTCGATCTGCGCACAGAAGCGGAAACGGGCAAGTCCGGTATAATAGGCAAGACAATAGTCGACATCCAAACTGACAGAATTCTCATCTTAGGCAACGCTGCCAATCTGCTAAACAGGATCCGCATCGTTGGCTCCCGTATCTCATGTCCCCAAGATGACACTGCCTCTGTATTGAAGAGCATTGCCGAAAACCTAAAAACTCACGCGATCGATCCGTTGGGTTCATCACTGCTCATGGGAGGCTTCGGGGCCGTCTTCGCATTCGAGGCAGCGTACATCATCGCACGCCTTCAGAATGCCAATCTGTCTTCTGAAGGCGGAAATCTTATCGCCTGCGTCATTGTGTTTTTGAGCGTCCTTGCATTTCTCGCGGTCGAAGCGTTCGAGGCAAGGATAGTGGCTTTCAGTGCATGGTGGACAACAAGGGCAAAGCTGGTGTCTTGGTTGTCGTTTCTGACAATGCTCATTACGGCACCATTCGCATTCTTTCTTCCAGTTTCTTCCGCCGTTCTCTGTATATGGATCCGCACCTTTGGAACGATACTCGTAACCGCGTGTTTCATCACGCACTTGGGGCAGATATTCTTTGGATCAGGTCTAACAAAAAGGCTAATGTTAGTGTGGTGGCTGGCAATGGCAATATTCTGCTCGGTGATCCCACTTTTGGACCTGATTCCAACGCCACTAAACAAGTAACTTCTGTTGACAGTTTTTGCGAACAAGGGCATTAAGAGCGACGGCAAAAAGCCGCCGCGCCTTATGCCCGCGATTCCTGGCGGCTGCGCCGCCAGGAATCGCGGTGCTGACTGCGTCGAGCACCTTGTGCCGTCGCTCCGCGCCGGAACAAGATGCTCGACCCGACACCGTGAACAGCACAACCAAGCTGCGCTTGTTTGCACTGCCCCCGGCGCGGGTCAGCACCGCGATTAGCCTATTGAATAAACGAGAATCGCATGAATGGAAGTGAGCGAAGTCGAAAAAGAGAAAAAATTAAGCGTATGCCAGGCTGGAATGTTCATTGGGCATGTGTTCGGTTTATGCAATGCTATAAAATATTCTTAGGCAATTCTGCAAAACTCATACAGTATTCACTAAACCCTCCGAATATGCATTACAATTTACTACCGGATATTAAAACAAGAATTCAAAAGAATGCTTTAGACTGTGAGGTGGCAAGGCTAATCCACAACTATGTCGCATCTGCAAAAACACTGGTCGATGTTTCAAGACGCTATAGCAGAAAATATCTAAATCCAGACCTTAAAGCCAAATATGATAAAAAAGTATCTGACACATTTGCAAAAGATCCCTGCTCCAAAATTGTTCACAAGCTTAGAAATTTCATGTTACATGTTGATATGCCAAGTATTTCTAGCCAGATAAACATCCTTACTGGCAGTTCTTCATATCTGTCCTTACCTCCTGAAAAATTATTGAAATGGAACGGATGGAACAACATCGAGAAAGAACATTTAGAAACTCTTAGCAGCAAAAACGAAACGATAGTAGTTCATAAATTTTTTCAAGAGTATACTAACAAAGTACTGATTATAACTAATTTTCTCTTAGGGGGCATAGCGGATACCAACAAAAAGGAGCTTTCTGAGATTTATGACTTGCATGATCGTATACTTGAGGGCGTTAAGGCAGATAATTATATTACCGACCCATTATTTGTTCACTTTTTTTCACGAAATGAACAATACACTGAAGATGGAGATATTATTTCAATTTTTCAAGATTACGCATGACAATTTTGAGAGGCTAACAAGGCAAATGCACTCGGACAGCAAAAAGCGCCGCTCCTCGTTCCTCGTCGCTCTGCTTTCTGCTGCCGGTGATTTGCAACGATGCCTAAAAAAAATCAACATAGAAGTCATGAAAATATGAGTATGAAAAACAACAAATGGAATGCTAAAGATTACGCAAACAATTCATCAGCTCAAGAATCATGGGCTAACGAATTACTAGAAAAATTGTCCTTAGCAGGAAATGAGCATTTACTTGATATTGGTTGTGGCGATGGTAAAATAACAAATTCAATCGCCAATAAGCTGAGTAATGGCCATGTTGTTGGTATTGATAGGTCAAAAGATATGATTGAGCTTGCAAGGAGCCAATTTGGCCGAGAAAATTTATCATTTCATATAATGGATGCAACTAAATTATCGTTTGAAGAAAAATTTGATGTTGTTTTCTCTAATGCTGTTCTTCATTGGGTAAAAGATCATAAAGCTGTCCTCATACAATTAAAAAATAATCTGCATAGCAAATCAAAAATATTATTTCAAATGGGAGGCTATGGAAATGCAGAAGATATTTTGAAAATAGTTACCATAGCAACGGAGGACGGTAAATGGGCAAAATATTTCACCTCATTTGTATTCCCGTATAACTTTTGCAAAATAGAAGACTATGAAAAATGGCTACCACAAGCAGGCTATAAAGCAAAACGCATAGAACTCATACCAAAAGACATGGTGCATGAGAGTACTGATAAACTTAAAGGTTGGTTAAGAACTACATGGTTTCCATATACAGACCAACTCCCTGAAAATGAAAGAGAAAGTTTTCTAACCCACATCATTGAGCAATATTCAAAATTTCATCCTGTTGACTCAAAAGGAAAAACCAGTGTAAAAATGGTGAGGTTAGAAGTGGAAGCTATTTTAACTTAATGGAATTCACACATAAAAAAAGAATTGTAAACTCACCTAACTAACTAGAATTATGAGGAAAAATGGCATAACAATGCGTTCAACGCCGACTAGCGAGCACGCGCGTTTTCTTGAGTTAAGCCAAACAAATTACAACGCTCAAAGTTGGTTGCAAAACTGGTCGGCTGGCGGGTTAACTTTGGCGATGCCCCCTCGTACCTCGGGGGCATCGCCCAGGATGAGGAGCATGGTGTTTCCCAAATCGATTGCTGGTCTTAACCGCCGGGGCATCAAACGGATCGAGCCAGACACGCTACGCGCGCTCCTCATCCTGGGCGTTATAACTGAAAAGGATAAATATGTCGTACGCGTTAATTGACAATGCATCACTAACTTCCATACAGAGAGTAATGGGAAAAGTTGTCGTAAAAAATCCTGATACTGTTAATGGCGACTTAATGGCGTTAGAAAATTTTTTGCAGGCAATTTTATTTTACGATGACCTCATTTGTATTGATAATTATAAAGAAGAACATCAAAAAGACAGAAAAGAATATTTTGATTTTATCAGGTTTCTTTCCCCAAAAGATTTCCAGCTTGATCCCATAGATACCAAAGCACAATCTGAAGCTAATACCATACGGCCAGAAATTCGAGGCGGGGAATTTGTTGATCAAGATTTCCGAGTGCTTCTTGATATGTTGAAAATGAATATGGTCTGCACCTGGGATCTTCGTACTAGTGTTTATTACCTGACAATGAAAATGCTTGGACAACCGAACACGCCAGAATTTCATAAATACAGTGAAATTAGTTCGGCAATATTTAATGAGTTATCTGATGCGGGGGAAACTTTTGGTCGTTGGTCACAAGATGTCCGTCTTATTAGTTCAGACGGTACAGTACACACTCAAGAAGAAATGCAGAAAGCAGCTGAGGCGAAAAAACGGGGCCTTGGAGGAACAACACGCTCACTTGATATGTTTATTGCTTCATTAAATTGGCTCGCATACAAAGCAATTTATTACAGCTTGGCAGCTAAATACTTTAAAGCAGATACATTTCTCCACCCTATTCGGCATGCTTATCAAATTCACTGGATGAGAAAAACAGGGGCATATGGGCATGATTTTACTGCCAAGCTTGTACAATCTCTTGCCGGTAATATATCTACCTCAGTTACTGAAATACTAGATGTCGGTAGGAGCGCGGCTATTTCTGTCGAGTTACCACTATTTTCTGCTTGGCTTACAGCAGAAGCGGGTGACGTTAAAGCAGTTATAAAGGCAGCACTTGAGCTGAAAGGAACCCAGACGTTTACGGATATTAGAGGCCTGTTAAGAGAAATACGCATCGCTTACGATGAAAATGGCCTTGTCGAGGCAAATAAGTTGGTGAAAAATTGGCAAGAACAACTTGTTAAAGCGTCAGCTAACTTAAAACATGATTATGGATTAGATACAGGGCAAGGTGTGCAGGGCAGTTTCTTAATAAAAGTTTACAATTCTTTAGCTGCCTTTAAAGGGTTACCGCAATTTCCTGAATTTAATTTTAAAATCCCTTTGCCGGAATTTATCCAAAACAACACTGCGAATAATTTTTCAAATCTTTATAAAGATGTAGCCAGTGAATTAACGTCTATAGAAAGACTGGGAGGCATGCGAGATCTTATGGCTTCAGCATTCATTTTTGACGATAAGCATTATCACATACCTCCAAAAACCGAAGAGCCGAAATACAGAAAATATGCGTCGGATTGGAAATTACCAATGTGAGTATTGTTATAACAAAAGCATTCACCAGACGGCAAGAAGCGCGGCGGCGCTGACGCGGCAAGTTTGGGTGGGCCGCTGGTGATGCAGGTCGTTCGGCTCTAACTATATTTACCAATACAAAGGAATAATAACATGGGCGGTGAAACTTCTAACATTATGGAAATGGCAGAGGAAGTATCTCGAAGTATTTTTTCTCGTTTTGGATGGGGAATAACCGGTCCGAAAAACGAAAATTTCGAGTGCGTCCAGGCTGAAAAGCACAAAAAAAAGAATCATCCTTCCCATCCAGTGGACGTTGTTTTTGAATATGATGATCCTTTTAGTAACCAGAGACAATATTTATTGACTGATTTAAAAAGTTATGCAAAGGGCTCAATACTTGCCAAGAAAATCAGGACAACTCTAATAGATATTAGCAAGGCTATCGATTGTGCTAATGTTTCACAAGAATGGCA
>CAJVYT010000288.1 GCA_913009765.1 uncultured candidate division Zixibacteria bacterium | reverse complement strand
AGAGGATAAGACGCGTTATAAGGGGAGATCAGGTGGTTAGATGATAAGAGAGTCATGTAAAGTGTACTTTGTCTTTTTTTTTTTTATCAGTTTTTTTTTTTTTTTTAATGATACGGCGACCACCGAGATCTACACTCTTTCCCTACACGACGCTCTTCCGATCTCTAAAGAGAAGAGGGGTAGATATTGATGATGCGTTACTGAAGGTAAAAGAGAAAGAAATAGTAAGAAATTTGTATACTAAGATTAGTGAATTAGCTCGATCAAAGGATCATGGTTCTTCTGCTTTAGTTTATTCAGATCTTGCAACTAGATTTAGAGGTGTAGACTCAAAACTATCAAGTAAGTATGAAGGACTTGCTATCCTGCACGCAGGAAAAAAACTTGATATAAGAGAGGCAGTCTATTTAGAGCCTAATACGCGTAGATTGGTCATGTCACCAAAATTACAAAAAGAATTGATATTGTATCAGAAGTCAAAGGGGATTAAGGAAACCGGGAGATTGGATAGTAAAACTTTAGTAAGTATGTCAGGTAGCCCCTACTGGACATATTACTATCCTGAGCCAATAGCTATGGGCGGGCCAGCTAATACAGGTTCAAAGGGCACACTAGAAACACAATTAAAAATTCTTAATAACTTGTATGTCAATTCAATGAAAGCAGAATCTGAAGGCAATTATGCTTTAGCTGCACAATTATTAACTGAGTATGCTTTTCGAGTAAAGTCATTTTTTTATGAAAAGAGCTCTCTTCCTTTGAGTGTGGCTGAGGCAGAAAAAAGAAGTTTTAATAAGTTAGGCAAACATTTTGATATAAAAAACTTCTCAACATTTGATCCGGTTCAAGGGAAGTTAGTTCCATCTCAAGAGTTAAAACAAAGGATTAAGGAATTTCAAACTCAAGTACAGTTAAGACCTACTGGCACACTAAATTACAAAACACTAAGAAAATTATCAGGCAGAAATACAGGATATTTCCTCTACTCTGTGATTAAGTAAATTTCAGAATATCTAAGGACAGAGTAAAACTTTACAAAACCAAAAGGGCAGACTCGATTGAAATAAATTATATATTTCAATAAACCTATTTCAATAAACCCGGGTCAGAGAACAATTTTTCCGAATCAACTTTTCACTGCGAATTTAGCTATTTATCATATACAGCCCAAGTTTTTTATGACAAGATCAAGAAGTTGATGGTTGGAGAAGTTAGTATAGATGGTGTTAAACATTTTTTTAGTACAAATTCAGTCAATAAATTAGCAGGTTGCTTGCAGCAGGTAGTAAAAGAAAATAATAAAAAAAGGGCCAGCTAAATAGCTATATCTGAAAACTTAGGACAGCCCCCAGTTTCTTCTAAAATAGGAAAAAACTAAGTACTTCTGTATTGAAAGGATGGGAGCGAAGTTGCATGTTTTTTCATATTGATGAATCAGGTAATACTGGCAATAATCTATTTGACCCGAATCAACCTACGCTAAGCTATGGTGTGCTTTCCAGTAAGCTAAATGTAGATGTACTGGGGTGTGAGTTATACGAGCAGATACTTAAAGAATTAGGGGTAAACGTAATTCACGCAAGTATTTTGGGCGTAGACCGATTAACCAGAATTGCGCCTATACTAAAAAAAATTCAGAATAATTTTCTATTTAACTTTGATTATTATTTTATCGATAAGAAAAGTTTTGCGTTAATTATATTTTTCGACGCTGTTTTTGATGCTGGGTTAAATGATGCGGTAAAATGGGAAATATATTGGTCGCCGGTGCGTTTTCTTTTTATTAAAAAGTTATCATTAATATTTGATGAAGAGCTTATGAAAGAATCGTGGTCTTTATGTCTAGATAAAAATATTAACACTATACCTGATCGTATTGTAGCTTTACTGACTGAATTATTAAAAAGAACAAGAGAGTCTAGCCTAGATGATAGATCAAAAGAATTAATTTCAGATGCATTTCGGTTTGGTATTAAATATCCATTAAAATTAGATTTCGGTGTAACTGATGATAAGATTATCTCGCCAAATTCCGTATGCTTTCAGTTTGTAATATCAGCAATGGCAGAGAGACTTAATAAGAATGCACGTAAAAATGCATTATCTATAGTAGTAGATAGACAATCAGAATTTAACCCTGCACAAATTACTACGCACTATAATGCAGCAAGATTAGCAGAAGGATTGAAAAAAATACGAGGTAACGAACGGAAAATGTACTTATTTCATCCATTGCATCGTTTTTATAGTGAAGATGTAATATTAAGAAAAGGTACTCCGACTAGAGACCTAACAATCTTAAATAGCAAGGATAGTATCGGATTGCAGATTGTTGATAGTTATCTTTGGATAGTCAATCGCCATATGTTTGGCAGAGAACTGTCCCCTGAATTGACTCGCTTGGCTCAAACATTTGTTCCAAAAAGCATGATGGATGGAATATCAATGGAAGGAATGGTAAATAGATTTGTAGAGTTTGAAAAAATCCTCCCAAAATTAGAAAGTTTAACAGATGATCAGTTGCGGCTAGCCGAGGAGAATATTCGGCAACATAGAGCTAAGGTGCGAGGTTTAAATGAGTGATATTTTGATAATAAGACCAAAGGAAGACCAAAGAAGACCAAAGGGCTCAGTACCGAATGGCACTTACTTAAGCAATAATCGACTGATCCATATAGGTAAATTAGGTAAAACGGCTGTTCCGAATGATAAGATGGCAATCACCAAACCACCAACTTATCACCCAAAGGAACAGCCTCCATGTATCGTACTCAACGCGCAGGAACACTGCAACAAAAACGCATTCGTAAACATGCAACGAATAACGACGCATACAGTTTCTTCAATCTTCTCACGTCTGATGATTTACTGGATAAAGTTGAATCCCTTTTGCCAGCACACCGTGAAAGACTGTTTCCACCAACCGAAACATTATCAATGTTTCTTGCTCAAGTAATGAATGCTGATCGTTCTTGCCAGAATGCAGTGAATGATTCATCAGTCAAACGATTGATGGGGGGACTGTCCCTGTGTAGCACGCATACAGGCGCCTACTGTCGTGCGAGAAAACGTTTGCCATTGGAAATGGTCACGACACTGACAAACTTCACAGGTCGATACGTAGCAGCGCACACGCCTGACTCATGGCGCTGGCAAGGACGGCCGGTGCGACTGGTGGATGGGGCAACCGTGACAATGCCCGATACGCAAGCAAACCAGGCAAGCTATCCACAGCCACACAGTCAAAAACCAGGGCTGGGATTTCCTTTATGCCGACTTGTCGGAATTATCTGCTTATCGAGTGGCGCTTTACTCAATGCATCAATGGCCACCCATAAGGGCAAAGGTGGTGATGAGCAAGCCTTGCTTCGATCACTACTCGATACATTACAACCCGATGATATTCTTCTGGGCGATGCCTACTATGCCACCTATTTTTTGCTCTGCTCACTGCAAGCAAGGGGTATTGATGCCGTGTTCGAACAACAGGGTGCACGACGTCGTTGCACAGACTTTCGACGCGGCCAGTCTCTTGGGAAAAGAGACCACTTAATTGAAATAGCTAAGCCCAAAGTTAAACCTGCGTGGATGAGCCAGGCGCATTACGAACAGGCGCCAGAATCGATAACGGTACGAGAACTGGTAACAGGTGGGAAAGTGCTCGTTACGACGCTGCTGTGCCCAAAACAAACATCCAAAAATGATTTAAAGATACTTTATCAAAGTCGCTGGAATATAGAGCTGGACTTGCGCAATATCAAGACAACGCTTGGTATGGATGTGTTGAGTTGCAAAACACCAGAGATGGTTATTAAGGAGATTTGGGTCTATCTCCTGGCTTACAACCTGATCAGACTACTGATGGCGCAGGCCGCACAGTTATTCAATGTGTTACCTCGCGAACTCAGCTTCAAGCATACCTTGCAACTATGGCTGGCCTGGAGACAAATCAATCATGGAAATAACAACGAAGTAGTCATACATTTATTTGTACTGATCGCACAGCAGCGCGTTGGTAATCGGCAAGGGCGCATTGAGCCTAGAGCCGTTAAACGACGGCCCAAGCCTTATCCTTTACTCACCAAAATACGCAAATTAGCACGAGAAGAAACCAGAAAAAATGGACATGCCAGGAAGCTTAAGTAAGTGCCATTCTTCTCTGACCCCAATTTTTAAAAGAAGTGGGACACCACTTTGGTGTAAGATATGCCACAGTGTGTCGAGCGGTTAAAAAATTGAATGTGATATGTAAGACTTGACCCCGTGATGTTGTGTCGCTGATGCGTGGCGTTATACGGCTCATCATATCGATGAGATCAATCTCTGTCATCGGGTGCGAGGTCAAAGCGGACATTTAGTTTTGCCTCGAATCAGAAATATTCCATATCTCTAACACTGAGTGGACTAACGATAACTAACAATGATTACGGATGATGAAGTGCCACCACCAATAGATAACTTTCCCGATACTAAAAATATGTTCTCCTGGTTTGAAACTCATCAAAAACTTGCAGATGCGATTGATGTAAGGGCACATATTTTACCGGAAGATAAAACAGAACTCTTAGAAGAATTTTTAGTCGCAAACATTCCCAATTGTTATATTACAGATGAAAATCTCACTGCTCGAATGACTGAAACAGGACTAACTGCCTCTCAGGTTCTTCAAAATCAGGTTCCTGACCGAGGGTCTGTCATGGCAGGTGATTTTGGTGAAGTAACCACATTGTTTTTTCTCGGTAGTGAAAGAGAAGAAACTATTAAAAACATAATGAAATGGCAGTATAAGCAAGATAGAGCAAAGCCTGCTCCACATTCGGATGTCATCATTTTGCATAGAGACAACCCCGACCAGGCATCAACGAATGATTTTGTTATTTGTGCTGAGGCGAAGATGAAGTCAACACAATCGGTTCATTCTCCAATAGAAAGTTCAATTGGTGGTTATGTATCAGATAAAACAGGTAGGCTGGCTAGAACGCTTGTATGGCTTAAAGAAAAAGAGATTAATCACGGCAATGCTGATTCAATTGCATTCGTTAAGAGGTTTACTGATAAGCACCTAGATACTGAATATTCAAAATACTTTCGGGCAGTTGCAATCATAGATCGTGCTTTTATTGATGAAGAGCTGTCTAAAGATTTAGAGTTGCCTGGTCAAAATGAAGAATTTGAAATCATAGTCTTGGGCATAAGTAACTTAAAAGATTTATATGAAAGAACCTTTGGAAGAGCTGTTGAAGAGGTGAGCCGTGAATAGGCGGCTCTCTAATATGATGGCTGAAATCGAGTCTTGGGAGAGTGCAACAGAATTTGGCATTCCAGAGGACTTATGGGCGGGGTATCAAGTTCGTCAAAGAAGCGATGATTTATATATAGCCGTACTTTCTGAAGTATTCAATGCATTCAGAGTAGATAATATTGATGAGCAAAGAAACCAATTATCAGAGCTTGCAAATACATTACTAATTTATTCGCGCAGCACCGCAGCTCAGTATATTTCGGGCGTTGACAGAACAATAAATTTAATCTATTGCGCGGCAATTTTTTACATCGCTGGCTTTCCTGCTACAGCTAGCCTGATTGCAAAAAAAATTGATTCACGAGAATCTTTATTAGAAGAAGAAATATTTTTAATAAATGTATTAAGCCGAAACCTAAACGAAGAAAATGAGCAGGAGTTAAACTTAATTAACCAGATCAGAAAGATCGGAAGAGCGTCGTGTAGGGAAAGAGTGTAGATCTCGGTGGTCGCCGTATCATTAAAAAAAAAATAAATAATAAAAAAACAACGTATAAATTGTCTGTAACACCGA